>NZ_LZKY01000152.1:0-40316 GCF_001673055.1 Mycobacterium sp. 1245801.1 | reverse complement strand
TTCTCGTACGGCAGGCCGAGCATGTCGCGGACGATCCAGTGGTGCGACGGCCCGACACCCAGGGCGAGCCGGCCGCCTACACCCGCGACTACCTACAGGTGCTCAACGCCGCCATCGCCGGACCGGGAGACGTTGACGTCGAGAACGATTCGTTCACCGTGCACAACCCGCTGGCGATCGGGGCCGACACCCCGATGCCGGTGCTCGTCGCCGCGTTGGGGCCGGTGATGCTTCAGATCGCCGGTGAACTGGCGGACGGCACCGTGCTGTGGATGGCCGACGAGCGCGCGATCGGCGATCACATCGCACCGAAGATCACCAAGGCCGCCGCCGACGCCGGCCGTCCGGCGCCGCGCATTATCGCGGGCATCCCGGTATGCCTTTGCGAGCCTTCGCGAGTCGACGAGGCCAAGGAGCGGGCCAACCGCATCCTGGGCGAGGCGGAGGTGTCGCCCAACTATCAGCGCCTGCTGGACCGCGGCGACGCCCGCGACGTCGGTGACCTGTGCGCGGCCGGTGACGAGGAACTGATCCTGGGCCGGATGCGCCGGTTCGCCGACGCCGGCGTGACCGATCTGTCGGTGCGGCTGCTGCCGATCGGCGACAATCGCGACGAGCTGGTCGCCTCCAAGCGGCGCACCCGCGAAATGATCGCCTCACTCGCCGCGGAATTGCGTTGACCGCAAACCACTCCGGGCCGCTGGCGGGGGTCCGTATCCTCGAGGTCGGCACCATGCTGGCGGGGCCGTACGCCACCATGCTGCTCGCCGACCTCGGCGCCGACGTCACCAAGATCGAACCCGCCGGCGGCGAGATCTCCCGCAGCGTCGGCGCCACCTACTTCGCCAGCCTCAACCGCAACAAATCCAGCATCACGCTGGACCTCAATTCCGATGCGGGGCAGCAGCGGTTGGGTGAACTGGTCGCGGATTCGCACGCGCTGCTGGTGAACCTGAAACCCTCAGCCATCCGCAGGCTGGGCCTGACCTACGACTCGCTGCGCCGGCACAACGAGAAGATCGTCTGCGTGGCGATCACCGGCTTCGGGCTCTACGGCGGCGACGACCCGGCGTTCGACTACGTGGTGCAGGCGGGCGTCGGCACCGCCGCCCTGACCGGCGACCCGGACGGTCCGCCGACGCTGCCCGGCTACTCGTCGGCCGATAACTCCACCGGAATGACCGCGGCCCTGGGGCTGTTGGCCAAGATCATCTCGGGCACCGGCGGCCAGGTGGATGTGTCGCTGCGCGACGTCATGCTGTCCCAGCTGAACTACCACGCGTCGGCCTATCTCAACGGCGGCGTCATACCGCAGCGCCGCCCCTACGGGGCGCATTCGTATTATGTTCCGGCTCAGCTCTTTCCGACCGCCGACGGATATCTGGCGCTGTTCATCACCCACGACGGTTTCTGGAAGTCGTTCGCCGCGGAAGCCGGCATCGGCGGCTTCGAAACCATGGCCGAGCGAGTCGCGCGCCGCGACGAAGTGCTGGCCGTCGTCACGGCGATGCTCGCCACCGACAGCGCGATCGGCTGGGAGGGGCGACTGCGCCCGCTGGGGGTTCCCGCCGCCGCGGTCCGGAGCCTGCCCGAAGCGCTCGAGGCCACGCCCGAAGTGATTGTCACAGCGGGTGAATTCCGGTTGGTGGGCAGCCCGATCCACGTCTCGGGGTATGAGCCCGAGTACCGTCCGCCGCCGGAGTTGAGCCAGTAGGCACCTCCGCCGAGCGTCGAATGTGAAGCCAGTTTCACGTTCGGGTCCGAGCGTGAAACCAACTTCACGTTCGGCGTCAGGCGCCCGGCCCGGTGAGGGGCTCGGCCGGCCCAGACCCTGCACGCCGCGACGGCCCAACTCGCCCAGGCTTATCCGGACAGAATCGTGCTGGGGTTAGGCGTCGGCTATCCGGAGCAGGCGGCCAGCGTCGGCCGCGACTACGGGAGCCCGGTGGCCACCATGCGTGACTATCTGCAGGCGATGGACGATCCCACAGTGGTGCTGCTTGGGCCCATTGGCGGTGAATTCGGCGCAGGCATTGACCAATTCGAAGAGTTGGCTCCGGCGCTTCACGCGCTCGGGCGCGTCACCTGATGCGCCCTTGTGTCCGAAAGGCCGACCCGCCTCCGGGCTGACCCCCGGGCTACGTCAGCTACGCGAGCTGCTTCTCCGCGTACAGGCGCGCCCACTCGGCACGCGACCGGATCGACACGTCGACGTCACTTCCCTTGGCGCGCAGGGCCTGCACGGTGGCCTGCTCACGGGGGGTCCGGGCGAACGGATCCCAGCCGAAGAACCGGCAGGCGTTGCCCCAGGTGATCTTGTTGATGTCGGCGTCGTCGGCGCCGGCGGCGTTGAGCTCGGCCAGCACCTGCTCGGGCGCGTCCGGCCAGAAGCAGTCCGAGTGCGGGTAGTCGCACTCCCAGGCGATGATGTCGATGCCGATCTCGTGGCGCAGCTTCAGTGACGTCTTGTCGGTGACATAGCAGGCCAGCGAGTGTTCACGAAAGACGTCGCTGGGCAGCTTGTCGCCGAAGTCACGGCGCAGCCATTTCTGGTTGGTGTAGTGACGGTCGCTGCGATCCAGATAGAACGGGATCCAGCCGATACCGCCTTCGGAGAAGGCGAATTTCAGGTCGGGATAGTTGCGCATGGCCGGGCCCCACAGCAGATCTTGGGCGCACATCGCCGAGACCTGGGTGGCCAGAATGATCAGGTTGTCGATCGGCGCATTCGGTGCCATGCTGATCGCCCCGAACCCGGTGCCGATGTGCAGGCACATCACCACGTTCTCCTCGGACAGCGTGCGGAACACCGGACCCCAGTAGCCCTCGTCGTGGTAGCTCGGAAGTCCTTCCAGGTGCGGCAATTCCGGCATCGTCACCGCGCGGCAACCCTTCGCCGCGACGCGGCGGATCTCGGCGCACATGCCCTCGGGAGTCCAGGTCGGCAGGATCGCGATCGGGATGAAGCGGTCCGGATAGGAGCCGGCCCATTCGTCGATGTGCCAGTCGTTGTACGCCGACACCATCACCAGGGTGACGTCCTCGCGGGTCATGTTGAGGTGGCGGGCCGAAAAGCCGGTGAACGTCGGGAAGCACATCGATGCGAGGATGCCGTTGCGGTTCATGTCGCGGACGCGTTCGTGGACGTCATAAACGCCGGGGCGCATCTCGGCGAAGCCGGCGGGATCGCGGCCCCATTCCTCGGCGGGCCACGACACCACGGCGTTCAGACCGCTGACGCCCTGCGGCCTGCCCTGGTACATCCACTGGTCGACGCCCTTGTCGTCGGTGACGACGACGGGTGCCTCTTCCTTGTACTTGGCGGGCACGTGCCGCAGGAACATGTCGGGCGGTTCGACCACGTGGTCGTCGATGCTCACCAAGATCAGGTCGTCGACCTTCATCAAGCAGTCCTCTCTGGCACAGCGATTCGAGCCGAAGTCGGCTAGCCGCTGTGCTCCGTGGTGGTCTCGAGCAGTCGGGGAATCGGCGCCGGGTCGAGCTGCAAGGCATCCGACATGTGCAGCTGCCCGGCGTTGGCGATCATGTTGTCCAGAATCGCCTGCAGATCGTCGCCCTCGATCTCGTAGATGGCGACGTAGGGTCCGTCGCCGTCGACGGGCCGCAGCCGGCGCGCGGAGACGAACCCGTCCAGGGCCACCAGCTCACCCAGGTGCACCTCGTCGTACCAGGTGTTGTATTCCTGTTCGCGTTCGGGCGAGCTGGGTCGGCTCTCCACGAGGATGATGCCCTTGGCCATCGTCGCCACCTCTCTGGCTGCTACTCGTAGCGCACCGTGACCGAGTCCGTGTCCGGAACGCCCTGGCACGTCAGAATGTAGCCCTCGGCGACCTCGTCCTCCTCGAGAGCGTCGTTCACCCGCATGGTGGCGTGGCCCTCTTCGAGCTTGGCCATGCAGGTGCCGCAGTTGCCGGCCTCGCAGCTGAACGGCGGTTCCAGCCCCGCGCGACGGGCGCTCTCCAACAGCGTCTCGCCCGGGACCCTGGGCACCGAGACCTTCTTGCGGTCGAGGTGAATCGTCACCGTCCCGGCACCGGAGCCGTTTGTTGCCGGATCTGTCACCCCTGGGGTCTCCTCGATGATCCGGGTGACCGTCACTGAGACCGCCCTCTCTCCCGTATTTGCATTCTTCAGTATAGAGAATACTATTCTCACGAAGCGATAGCATCTTCTCAAGACTGTATGGATGTCGGGTCAGCCCGGTCTGTCAGGGAAGGACGGGACGTGACCGAGCCGGCGGCGCTCGTGTTCGAGGAACGGCGATTCAGCGCGCCCGAACTCGACGCGTTGGCCGACGGATGGGCTGCGACCCTGGCAAAAGGCGGTGTCGCCGCGGGCCAACGCGTCGCCGTCATGGCCTCCACCCGGCCGGAATTTCTTGCCGTGGTGCTCGCGATCTGGCGGCTGGCCGCCGCGGCGGTACTCATCAGCCCCGCGTGGAAGCGCGACGAGGTCGACCATGCGCTCGCGCTGACCGAGCCCGCGCACGCCGTCGGGGACCACGCGGTGCTTGCCGGCCTGATGCCGATGCTGCACCTCGACGAGCCGGCCGCGCCCGCGGAGCCGATGGCCGCGTCACCGCCACCCGGGGCCGACGCGGCGCTGGTGTTCAGCTCCGGCACCACCGGCCTGCCCAAGGCCGTCCGGCACACCCACGCCTCGTTGGACGAAGCGGTGCGGCACTGGCGCCAAGCGCTGCAACTGACTCACCGCGACCGGATCCAGGTCGCCACGCCGCCCTCGCACATCCTCGGGCTGCTGAACCTGCTGACCGCGCTGAAGGCCGGCGCCGGTGTGCGCCTACATCCCCGGTTCGACATCGAGCGGGTGCTGCAGCACATCGAAAGTGACCGCATCACAGTGGAAATGGCCGTCGCTCCCATTGCGTTGGCCATCGCTTCACATCCCAGCCTCGAGTCCTATGACCTGTCCTCGCTGCGGTACATCATGTGGGGGGCCACGCCGGTCAACGCACACGTCGCAGAGACGGTGACCCGGCGCACCGGTGTGGGTTGGCTTCCGGCGTACGGGACCACGGAATTGCCTGTCCTGGCGTGCAATCCGATCGAGGACCCGCGCCTGGACACCGTCGGACGGGCGGTGCCCGGTGTGGACCTCCGGATCGTCTCACTGGAAACCGGCCAGCCGGTCGGCCCCGGTGAGGTCGGGGAGATCCAGGCCCGCGCGGCGTCGCTCATGGCCGGCTACCTGCCGGCGGACGCGACCCGCGAGGCGATCCGTGACGGGTGGTACCGCACCGGAGATGTCGGCTGGCTCGACGCCGGCGGGTGGCTGCGGATCACCGACCGCCTCAAAGAGATGATCAAAGTGCGCGGCTTCCAGGTCGCCCCCGCCGAAATCGAGACGGTGCTGCACAGTCATCCGGCCGTCAAAGACTGCGCGGTGTTCGGGATTCCGGACGGCCTCAACGGCGAAGCCGTCGTCGCCGCGGTCGCGACGTCCGCGTCGGTCGATGCGACAGACCTGACCGCCATGGTGGACGAGAAACTGGCGTCCTATAAGCAGCTGAGCCGAGTGGTGTTCGTTCCCGACATTCCCCGCCTGCCCTCGGGCAAGGTGCTGCGCCGAGTTCTGAAGGAGCGTTATGGATGTGCGTCTGACAGCTGAACAACAGCAATTACGCGACGCCGCAGCCAAACTGGCCGACGACCTCGGGCCGGCCGTGGTGCAGGATCTCGACGACCACACGCGAATCACTCGTCTGGACAAGCAGATCGAGAACACCGGCTGGCGGTCGTTGCGTTCCGACGGGGCCTCCGGCGTGGAGGTAGCCATCGTGGCCGAGGAATTCGGCCGGCGGCTGGTTGACACCCCCTTCCTCGGCCCGGTGCTGGCCGACGATCTGGGCCGCCACGCCGGTGCGGACGTGTCCGCGACCACCGTCGCCTTCGGCGATCGCGTGATCGACGCCCGCGGCGCACGGCGCGCCCTATGGCTCTCGGGGGGCACCGTTCTTGCCGGTGATGTGCAAATCGCACCGGAGAGCGTCGATCTGACGCGGGCCGACGCGACGATCACGGGATCGCCTCAGACGCTGGCGGAAGTGTCCTCCGCCGTCGCCGAGCAGTGGCGGGCCCTTGCCTTGGTCGCCACCACGGCCGACATGGTCGGCATCGCGAGGGGCGCCCACGCCCTCGCGTGTGACTACGCGAAAATTCGTGAGCAGTACGGCAAGCAGATCGGCTCCTACCAAGCCATCGCCCACCTGCTGGCCGAAAGCCTTGCGCTGATCGAAGGTTCGGTGAGCGTGCTGCGCCATGCCGCGTGGGCGGTCGACGAGCTGGCTCCCGCCGAAGCCATTCGGGCCGCCCAGATCGCCAAGGTCTACTGCGCGCGCGCCACCCGCACCGTCTGCGAGACAGCCATCCAGGTGCACGGTGGTATCGGCAACACCTGGGAATGCGTGGCGCATGTCTATCTGCGCCGCGCCCTCACTTCGACCGAGCTGTGGCCGGTCGCGTTGAAGGAGATCGATTTTGGACTTTCGTGACTCACCCGATGAAGCCGCCTTCCGGGACCGGCTGCGCACCTGGCTTGCCGCACACGCCAAGGAATTCTCCGGCTCCGGTGACGAGTATTGGGCGCGCATGGCCGACTGGCACCGCGCCCTCTACGACAACGGCTTCTTCGGCCTGTCCTGGCCACGCGACTGGGGCGGTCAGGATCTGGCGCCCGTCTACGACGTCATCGTCGACGAGGAGCTGGTGCGGGCCGGTGCCCCGCCGCGCCCCAGCGTCGGCTATCTGGTGTACGGCATCGGTGAACACGCCAGCGACGACCTGCGAAAGCGCTTCCTGCCCGGCATCATCAACGGAACCGAGCGCTGGTGCCAGGGCTTCAGCGAGCCGGGCGCCGGTTCGGACCTGGCGTCGCTGACCACCACCGCTCGCCTCGAGGGCGACACGTATGTGGTGAACGGGCACAAGATCTGGACCAGTTATTCCGACGTGGCCGACTGGTGTCTGTTGCTGGCCCGCACCGACCCCGAGGCCAAGCGCCACCGCGGCCTGTCGGCGTTCGTCCTGGAGATGAAACAGCCCGGCGTGCAACAGCGCCCGCTGCAGATGATCAACGGGGTGACCAACGAATTCGGTCAGGTGTTCTTCGACGGTGCCAAGGTGCCGGCGGACCGGATGGTCGGGGCGCCCGGTGACGGTTGGGCGGTGGCCATGACCGTCGTCGGGCACGAACGCGAGCCCTCCACTCTCGGCTACGCGGCGCGCTACGGCAAGCTTGTCCGAGAGTTGTTGTCCCGCAACGACGGCGATGTGCCCGAAGAACTGGCCTGGGCCGCCGTCCAGTCGGATATGCTGACCCACCACGTGCGCCGGCGGCTATCCGAACAGCTCGACGGGGTCTCGCACGGTTCGGAAGGATCGCTGGACAAGCTGTTGATGACCTGGGTCGAACAGTCCGTCGGGCACGCCGCCCTGGCCGTGGCGGGCACCCGGGATCCAGATCTGCTCAGCGCCTACCTCTACAGCCGCGCGCAGAGCGTCATGGGCGGGACGTCGCAGATACAAAAGAACATCATCGCTTCACGAATCTTGGGATTGTAGAGAGTGATCGCGAACGCGGGCGCAGCCCGGGTGAAGCGGGTCACGACGATCGAAGGAGTCTGACGTGTACGACATGCCTACCGAAATCGACGTTCAGGCCGACGGTGCCTTGCGCATCATCACGCTCAACAGGCCCGATTCGCTCAACTCGGTCAACGACAACCTGCACGTCGGCCTCGCGCGGCTCTGGCAGCGACTCACCGATGACCCCACCGCCCGCGCCGCGGTGATCACCGGCGCAGGCCGGGCGTTTTCGGCCGGCGGTGATTTCACGTATCTGGAGGAGCTGGCGAACGATGCCGACCTGCGCGCCAAGACAATTCGCGACGGACGCGAGATCGTGCTGGGCATGGCGCGGTGCCGGATTCCGGTGGTAGCGGCGGTCAACGGCCCCGCCGTCGGCCTGGGCTGCAGTCTGGTGGCGCTCAGCGACATCGTCTACATCGCCGAGGACGCCTATCTGGCCGACCCGCACGTGCAAGTCGGTCTGGTGGCCGCCGACGGTGGGCCGCTGACCTGGCCGCTGCACATCAGCCTGCTGCTGGCCAAGGAATTCGCCCTCACCGGAACCCGTATCGGCGCACAGCGGGCCGTCGAGCTCGGCTTGGCCAATCACATTGCCGACGACCCGGTTGCGGAGGCGGTCGCCACCGCCAAAAAGATTCTGGAACTGCCGCAGCAGGCGGTCGAGAGCACCAAGCGGGTGCTCAACATTCACCTGGAGCGGGCCGTGCTCGCCAGTCTGGACTATGCGCTGTCGGCCGAGAGCCAGTCGTTCCTGACCGAGGACTTCCGGGCCAACGTCGCAAAGTTCAACGCGGCCAAGAAGAACTGAGGTGTAGCGGCGCGACGGCCTCACGAGTCATGCCGGCGCAGGAAGTCACGCATCACCGCGTCGAACTTGTCGGGTTCCTCGATGAACGGCATGTGAGCACTGGATTCGAACAACTCGAACCGTGAACCCGCTATACGGCGGTGCATCTCCCACATGTGTTCGGGAACGCATTCGTCGTACTTGCCCGCGAGAATCAGTGTCGGCAGGGTGATTTCGTGGAGCCGGTCGACCACATCCCAGTCCCGGATGGTGCCGACGATGTGAAAGTCGCTGGGGCCGAACATGGTCTCGAAGATCTCGGTGCCCATGTTCCGGAACGCATCCTCGAGCTCTGGCGGCCAGGGGCGCACCCGGCACAGATAGGTTTCGTTCCAGGTCCGGATGGCGGCCTGATAGTCGGGAGAGTGCGTGGTGCCGGCGGCTTCATGGCGGTCGATGGCGGCTTGGGTGGCCGGATCCAGCTCGGATTTCAAGCGCCCCACCATCTTCGCGAACTCCGGGATGGACGCGATGCTGTTGGAAATGATCAGGCTCGCCGTCCCGGCGGGGGCCGCGTCGAGGGCGTATTGCTGGGCCAACATTCCGCCCCAGGAGTTACCGAACAGATGGAAGCGGTTCAGGCCCAGGGCCCGCACCACCGCGTCCACCTCCGCCACCGAGCGCTGCATCGTCCAAAGCTCGCGATCGGGTGGGCATTCGGAGTGCCCGCAACCGAGCTGATCCCAGAAGATGACCTCGCGCTCTGTCGCCAACCGCGCCAGCGACCGCAGGTAGTCGTGCGGCAGGCCAGGCCCGCCGTGAACGACGAGCAATGGAAGACCCGCGCCGCCTCCGGTCCGCTTGAACCACACGTGGCCGCCCGGGACCGCGACCATGCCCTGAGTCATTCATCCACCATCGCAAATCGAGGGGTTTCCCGCACTGTGACGCCGGTCGTCGTTGACACCGGGTTGTCTCGTGGCGCTGATTTGAGTCAGGGCGGCGGTGACGGGGCGAAGAAGATTTCTTTGACCTCGCGCAGCGCGTAGAACACGAGCACGTAGCCGGCGAGGGGGTCCGCCCACCACCAACCGGCGATGCTGTTCAGCAGCAAGCCGAGGAGCACCGCGGCCGCCAACAGGCCGTCGACGAGCGTGACGCGGCCCTCAGTGGTGAGCACGGGGTTGCTCAGGGCGGCACCGGTTCGGGCCTTGCCGGCCGCAAGCGCGAACATCGTCACCGCGGTGATCGCCGTCCATGCGATACCCAGGCGCGAGGGCTCGGGGTGAAAGCCGGTGACGAGGACCATCGTCGACTGCACCACCAGGTAAATACTTAGCGCCGCAAAGGCGGCGCCGATGAGCCGCAACGCTTTTCGTCGACGGGCCGCTTCTGTTCCGGACAGCTCCCAGATCACCACCGATGAGGCGCCGATCTCGATCAGCGAGTCCAGACCGAACCCGGCCAGCGCCACCGATCTGGCCGCGATGGCGGCCGACGCGAGGATAACGATGCCAACCACGTTCCAGGCCAAGGTGGCGTATTCGAGGGCAAATCCGCGCCGCAGCAGAGACCGGCGGGCGGCTCGTCCAAGTGGCTCATCGCAGTCAGTCTCACATACCGGCATACCGCCATGGCCGATATCGTCGAAGGACGGTGCAGGAAACCTCGACGTTGCCGGGCGTGGTTGCTGCAGCAGCCGCGTTCCCGGCAGGATTTCCCAGTGCAGGAGCTGCGGGGCCAAACGGGGAGGAACGGCAATGACGAGTGTTGACAATCCGATTCCGGCGCAAGACCTTTCGGGAATCGTCGGGCACCGCTTCATCTACACCTACGCCAACGGTTGGCAATACGAGATGTACGTCAAGAATGCCACCACCATCGACTACCGGATCCACTCCGGGCACGTCGGCGGCCGCTGGGTCAAAGGCCAGCACGTCGACCTCGTCCAACTCGACGATGACAGCTTCAAACTCTCGTGGTCCGAACCCACCGGCACCTGCGTGGCCGTCAACGTCTTGCCCGCCAAACGCCGCGTTCACGGGGTCATCTTCTTTCCCCAGTGGATCCGGCAGCACGGTGAGCGCACCGTCTGCTTCCAGAACGAACACCTGGATGAGATGCAGGGCTACCGGGATCAAGGCCCGACCTACCCGATCTACGAAGTCCCGGAATTCGCCTACATCACCCTGTTCGAATACGTCGGTGCCGACGACGAGAGCGTCATCGACACCGGTCCCGAACATCTGCCCGCGGGATGGGCCGACCGCACCAACTGATCGGTGGGCGATTGTTGCGACTCGCACTCTCGCAATGAGAGAATACGATTCTCACTGGACGTGCGAGTGCCTCTGCGGCCCCGTACCCGCTGGCTGAACTGGAGAACGACCCGTGTCTGAAGCCGTCATCGTGTCCGCCCTGCGCACCCCCATCGGCACCGCTCGCAAGGGCACGCTGCGCGATACCAGTGCGTTCGACCTGGCCCACCACGTCGTCAGCGAGGCCGCCAAGGATCTGGACCCGACGCAGGTCGACGACGTGATCCTGGGCGAGGGTCTCTACGGCGGGGGCGTGCTCGCCCGCCACGCCGCCGTCACCGCTGGGCTGACGCAGGTGCCCGGATTGGCCAACAACCGGCACTGCGCGGCGGGGCAGGCGGCCGTGCAGACCGCGGCCGCCGGCGTGCGCGCGGGCATGGACCAGCTCGTCATCGCCGGGGGCGTGAACTCGGCGTCGACGTCACCGCGATCGCGGATGCAGGTGGACGGCGAGTGGGTCGACTGGTTTCCGCCGACCCACCCGGACCGGCCCGACGCCCCCAACATGGACATGTCGATCACCGTGGGCTGGAACGCTGCGGTCAAGGCCGGCGTGAGTCGCGAGGAGATGGACGCCTGGGCGCTGCGCTCACACCGCAACGCCATCGCCGCCATCGACGAAGGCCGCTTCAAAGAGGAGATCGTGCCGATCGAGACCCCGCACGGGTTGTTCGCTGTCGACGAGCACCCGCGCCGGGACACCAGCATGGAGAAGCTGGGCGCGCTCAAGCCGCTGCACCCAGAAATCGAGGGCTTCTCGATCACCGCCGGCAATGCCTGCGGCGCCAATGACGGCGCCGCGGTGCTGACGATCGCCAGCGACCGGCTCGGGTTGCCCGCGCTCGCCACCATCCGGTCCTGGGCATCCGTCGGCGTCGACCCTGCGATCACCGGCCTGGCGCCGGTGGAAGCGATACCGAAAGCCCTTAAGCGAGGCGAATTTTCGATCGCCGACGTGGACCTGTTCGAGATCAACGAAGCGTTCGCCGCGATGTGCGTGGCCACCATCAAGCTGCTCGAGCTCGACCCCGACAAGGTCAACGTCAGCGGCAGCGGTTGCTCGCTGGGCCACCCCGTCGCGGCCACCGGCGCCCGGATGTTGGTCACCCTGGTGCACGAATTGCGCCGCCGCGGCGGCGGCATCGGCGTCGCGGCGATGTGTGCGGGCGGCGGGATGGGCGCGGCGACGGTGATCGAGGTCGCGGCTCCATAATGCGTACATGATCATCGCTGATCTGATTGCCCGCGCGCGCAACGGATCTCCCCGTGCGGTCGGTCGCCTGCTCAGCCTCGTCGAGGGCGACCAGCGCGACGAGGTCTTGGCGAATATCGGGTCATCGCCGGGCGGCATGGGCCCGGTCGTCGGCATCACCGGCCCCCCGGGGGCGGGAAAGTCGACGACGGTCGCCGCGCTGGTCAGTGCCTACCGCAAGCGCGGTTCCCGGGTGGCGGTGTTGGCGGTGGACCCGTCGTCCCCGTTCAGTGGGGGTGCGCTGCTGGGTGATCGAATTCGGATGGCCGCGCATATCAACGACTCCGACGTCCTGATCCGTTCGGTGGCCACCCGTGGGCACCTGGGCGGCCTGGCCGCCGCGGTTCCGGCGGCCATCCGGTTGTTGGGGGCGATCGGGTATGACGTCGTCCTGCTGGAGACGGTGGGGGTGGGCCAGTCCGAGATCGAGATTGCCGCCGTCGCCGACCCGACGGTCGTCATCCTCAATCCCGGTGCGGGCGACGCGGTTCAGGCCGCCAAGGCGGGCGTGCTGGAAGTCGCCGACATCGTGGCGGTCAACAAGGCGGACCGCGACGGTGCCGAACAGACGGTTCGGGATCTGCGGGCCGAAACCAGTGCCCCGATCGTCTCCCTGATCGCCGCCCGGGGCGAGGGCATCGACGACCTGATGGCCGCCATCGAGGACCATCGCCGCACCGACAGCCGTGCCCGCCGGCTGGCGCGGGCGCGGGCGCAGATTCTCTCCCTCGCGCAGACCAGGCTGCGGACCCAGCCGGATCTCGACCGGCTCGCCGAGGCGGTCGTCGACGGCGACCAGGACCCCTACACGGCTGCCGATCAGCTGATCTCACCTCCCACACCCCGGACCGACTGAGCCCGGCTGTCCCCCAATCGGGGGAACGGGCATTCATCACGTTTGCGGGCCGATCGGCGGAGGTGCCACCCGCGCAATCGCCCTACGTTGAGGTCGTGTTTCACGCGGCGGCCACCTTGGCCAGCGAGTTAGGAGATCCGGCATGACGCACACCCCCCAGCCTTTGGCAGCGCTCGACCGTGATGACCACCTGGAGCTGTATCGGCGAATGTGGGTACTGCGACTGCTCGACATGGCGTTGGAAGAGCTCGAAGTCGACGGTCTGATCGACGACGCCACGCGAACCGAATTCGGCCAGGAGGCGGTGGCGATCGGCGCGGTTGCGGCTCTGCGGCCCGGCGATCTCGTCAACGCCACCACCCAGCAATTCCGGCACGCCCAGCAGGTCGGCCTGGCCCTTCCCCTAGGCCCCGCCATCGCCGACATGATCGGCCCACGGCGCCGTGTCGGCGCCGGGGTCGCCGACTGGAAACGGTCGATGGCCAACGAAAGCGCTCTGGGGCAATCGACTATGTTCGCGCTGGGTGACGCCAACACGCAGCGCCTGACCGGCGAGGGCAACGTCAGTTTGTGTGCCGTCGGAGGCCGCGACACCCACTCCGTCGAGTTCACCACGGCCGCAAAGATTGCCGTGCAATGGCGGCTGCCGGTGGTGTTCGTCGTGGAAAATATCCGCGGTGGAACGAACGCGCGCCGGCGCGCCTACGAATTCGACGCGATGCCCATGCTGTCGGTCGACGGCAGGGACGTTGTGGCGGTGGCCGACTCGGTCGCCGAAGCGGTGCACCGCGCGAGCGCCGGTGACGGACCCGCCCTGGTCGAGGCGATCACCTATCAGACGAATCACCCCATTGCCGTGGATCCGTTGGTCTTCGCACGCCGCCAGCTGATCGCGGCCGGCGGCAGCGGCGATCACCTCTGCGAGGTGGAACGCGGGGCACGCCACCTGATCGCCGAGGCCATAGCGTCGGCCAAAGCAGTGGTGCGGGCGCGGCAGATCGCGTCCACGCCCAAGCCGAATCCCTGGTCGGCCGCTAGCTGAGCAGACCTTGCCGCATTGCCTCGGCGACGGCGGCCGCGCGATCGCCGACGCCGAGCTTCTCGTAGAGGCGTTGCACGTGCGTTTTGACCGTCGACGGGGCCACGAAGAGCTCACCGGCGATCGCGGGGATGCTTTGACCGCGGGCGATCCGGTTGAGCACCTCACGCTCGCGCGCACTGAGCACGGGTGCCGACGGCTCCGCACGCTGCCGGATCTCCGCGGCAAGACCACCGACGAGCGCCGGTGCCACCACGTCGCGGCCCTGCGCGCAGTCGAGCACGGCCTTGACGATCTCGCTGCGCGTCGAGTCCTTGAGCACGAACCCGGCGGCGCCCTGTTGCAACGCCTGGTACACGATCGCCGACTCGTCGTGCGCGGAGATCAGCAGCACCCGGGTGGGCAACCCCTGCGTCCGCACCGCCGCCGCCACCTGGGCGCCGTCCAAGCCGGGCATCCGGTAGTCGAGCAACGCGACGTCGGGCACGTGCGACTTGATCAATTCCAATGCGGCAGAACCGTCTTCCGCCTCACCGACGACGTTCACCGAACCACTCGACGACAGGGCCCGCACCACGCCCTCGCGAAAGAGTGGGTGATCATCGCCGACGACCACGCGCACCTTTTCCGGGCTAGCCGCGCCGACCATGGCGACGAGTGTAGCGGTTTGCGGAGCAGCGACGTTCGCGATCTCCGGACGGCCCGATGAGTCAATTTCCCGTTTGCTTCGGGGTGACGGACGCGGATGAGTACGGTGATCGGGTGGCGGTAGCCGGTGACGCAGAGCTGGAGCGGGTGCGCACGGTTCACCAGTTGCGCTCGTACCGCATCGGCTCGGTGCTGCGCATCGGAGTGGTCGGCCTCATGGTCGCGGCCATGATCATCGGCACCAGCCGATCGGAGTGGCCGCAGGAAAGCGTCCTGATCGTCCTGTACACACTCGTCGCGCTCTGTGCATTCGGGCTGGCCTTCGCCCCTTTCCGACGCTGGATCGGGATGGGCCGACTGGTCGCGATCGGCCGGCTGGAGCCGTTTGCGTTCACCGTCATCGACATCGTCGCGCTGACGGTGTTTCAGCTGTTGTCCACCAACGGGATCTACCCGCTGCTGATCATGGCCATGCTGCCCGTCCTGTTGGGGCTGGACGTCTCCTCGCGCCGGGCGGCGGTGGTGCTGATCTTCTCCATGCTCGGGTTCGCCATTGCCGTGCTACAGGATCCGGTGATGTCGAGCGGGGACAGGTTGGCCGAGGCGGGGTTTCGGTTCCTGCTCTATGCATTCCTTTGTTGCGCGGCCTTTCTGGTGGTGCGCATCGAGGAGCGCCACACCCGCTCGGTGGCCGGATTGAGCGCGCTGCGGGAGGAGTTGCTGGCCCAGACGATGAACGCCTCGGACGAGGCGGCGCGCCGGATCTCGGAATTCATTCACGACGGACCGCTGCAAGACATCCTGGCGGTGCGCCAGGAGCTCGTCGAATTGGATGCGGCGTTCGAGGGCGACGAGCGGGTCGGCCGGGCGCTGGGCGGCTTGCAGCTGGCCTCGGAACGGCTGCGGCAGGCCACTTTCGAGCTGCATCCGGCGGTGCTCGAGCAGGTCGGGCTGGGGGCCGCCGTGCAGCAGCTCGCCGAGTTCACCGCGCAGCGTTGCGGCATCGACATCAGCACAGAGATCGAATACTCGGGGCGCCGCGACATCGACGCCGTCGTGTTCGGGGTGGCGCGCGAGTTGCTGTCCAACGTGGTCCAGCACGCTCGGGCCCGGCAGGCGACGGTCATGCTCGGGGTCACCGACCGGACCTGTGTCTTGCATGTGGTCGACGACGGTGTGGGGTTGCGCCAGGAGACGGTGGCGCGGCGGCTGGGCGAGGGGCACATCGGGCTGGCATCGCATCGAGCTCGAGTGGAAGCCGCCGGGGGAGCCTTGATGTTTCTCGATGCCCCGGTGGGAACCCATGTCTGCGTCGAAGTGCCGTTGAGGAATTGACCGCTCCGCGCACTCGTGAACGGCACGCATTAGGTGAATTCCATCCGCGCTAGCACCGGCGCTATCACGAACGAAAGTCACCTACTGGTTCGGCGGAGGTTCACCACGGAGCGCCATCACCGTGCCCATGGTGAACGGTTTGCGCCACCGCGCTCGGCGGCGCCCATCGATATAACCCCTATTTCAGGTCGACCGACTTCCCGGTGGCGGCCGCATGGCCCGCACGGTAGCCGAAAACCATTGCCGGGCCCAGTGTTCCGCCGGCGCCGCCGTAGGCCCGTCCGGTCACGCCGCCCATCGCGTTGCCCGCGGCGAAAAGACCCGGTATCGGCTCGCCGCTGACGTGCAGGACGCGGGCGTCGTGATCGGTGCGGGGGCCGCCCTTGGTGCCCATTGCGCCGATGCTCACCGGCACCGCGTAGAAGGGCGCGGTGTCGATGGGGCCCAAGGTCTTACCGGCCGGGGTGGTCGCGCTGTCGTCGCCCCAGTAGCCGTCGTACGCGCTCGAGCCGCGACCGAAGTCGGGGTCCGCGCCGCCGGCTACGTGACGGTTCCAGCTCTCGACGGTGTGGGCCAGACCGTCGGCGTCGATACCGGTCTTGGCGGCCAACTCGGCGAGGTCTGCCGACTCGCAGAACCAGTCGGGGACGGGCTGCCCCGGCTCGATACCGAGAAATCCATAGCGCTGCAGGTGAATCGAATCGAACACCATCCATCCGCGGTCGTTGACGTAGCCGCCGCGAGGGTCCAGGTAATGAAAGGCGCCGGCCATCGAGTTGTAATCGCAGGCCTCGTTGACGAAGCGGCGGCCGGCCGAGTTGACGATGATGCTGCGCGGCCGCGTCCTTTCCAGTCGCACGCTGCGGCTGCGGGGCTTGCCCTCGATGGTGTCGCCCGGGATTTGCACGATCGGTACCCACCACGCTTCGCCCATGTTGGCCAGGTCGGCCCCCTGCTCCATCGCCATGCGCAAGCCGTCACCGGTGTTGTTGGGCGGCGAGACCGCCCCGTGCATGGGGCCGCGCAGAAAGGCTTGTGTCAGAGCGGGATCCCACTCGAAGCCGCCGGTGCCCAGGATGACGCCATGCCGGGCGCGAACACTGATCGTCCCGTCCGGCAGGGCCACGCGCACTCCGGTGACCTCTCCGTCCTCGGCGATGAGACCTTCGGCGCGGGCATTGGTGTGTGGGGTCACCCCCGCATCCAGCAGGCCCTTGAGCAGTCCCGCGATCAGCGCGGTGCCGGCCACGCACAGATGGCTGGTTCGTTCGTCGATCGCCGCGTGCAGGCGCGCCCTGGTCTCGGCATCGAAACCGACGTTGGACCAGTCGGCCGGGAAAGACGTGATGCGAGTTGCCCATTCGCCCAACTGAGCCAGGTCGAAGGGGGCGGCGCTCAGCGACCTGCCACCGGCCGGTTGTCCGCCCGGTAACTCGGGACGATAGTCGGGAAAGCCGGTGGCGATCTCGAACTGAAGACCGCTGTGCGCCTCGATGAAGTCGAGCATCGCCGGCCCGGTGCGAACGAACGTTTCCACCAGCTCGTCGTCCATCGAACCGAGCGACTGCGCGCGCAGATATCGCAACGCGTCAGCCGGGGTCAATTCGCCGTCCGGAGAACGGTTGTGGGCGGGGATCCACACTATGCCACCCGACACGGCCGTGGTCCCGCCGACGGTCGAGGCCTTTTCGTAAACCTCCACCGAGGCACCCGCCACGGCTGCGGTCAGCGCGGCCGTAAGGCCGGCACCACCACTGCCGAGCACGACGACATCGGCTTCGTGGTCCCATGACATGGACTGCTATCCCTTCGGCTCAGTGGCTAGCTCAGGAGCTCCGACAACTGCTTGGCGGCTTTCACGACCGCGTCCTTCCCGCGCATCACCACGTCTTCTCGGTGCGAGATGAGGTTGATGCACGTCGGTGGCGAGGGCACCGGGCGGCGCACCCCGACGGCCAGGCCGTAGGTGTTCGGTTCGATCTCGCCGTAGGTCGTCACCCAACCACGTTCGCGCGCACGGGAAACCAGCTCCCGTTCGCCCGGACGCGGAGGCATGCACGCGAGCAAGGCGATCCCGGCCGCGCCGCGGTCCAGCGGATATCGGCTGCCTTCGTGAAACGAGAGCTGGTAGGCGACGTGGCTGGGCACGATCACCGCGATCGCCACCTGCTGGTCGCCTTCGGCGATGAGCAGCGACACGGTCGTGCCGAGCTCGTCGGCCAGCGCGCGCAGCGTCGGCAGACTCACCTGGCGCACATTGCGGTCGAAGGAAGCGCCGAGCACGGCCAGGCCCGCCGCCGGACGGTAGCGCCCGTCCTCTCCCTTGGCCACCAGCCGGAACTCGGCCAACGTCGTGAGCAGTCGGTAGGCGATGGTGCGGTGCACCCCGACCTGGTCGGCGAGCTGCTGCACCGTCAACCCGCTGGGCGAGTCCGCCACCATCTGCAGCGCGGTCAGGCCCCTGGCCAGGGTCTGCGAGCCGGTACCGGAGCCCGTCACAGCCTTGACAGACCTTCCCGTGAGAGCGAAGCTCTATATATAACGCACATTAGTGTGCGATATTAGCACACTAGGTAAGCCGAACACGAGAACGAGATTTCCCCGATCTGGAGGCCGGACAGCACCGTGGCGGAGTTCGAGAGCATCTGGAGCGATCTGCAGGGCGTCGCGTTTGAGCAGGGCTACCTCGACGCCGGAGGAGTGCGGACGCGCTACCTGCGAGCCGGTGATCCCGGGAAGCCGGTGTTGGCCTTGTTGCACGGATCCGGCGGACATGCCGAGGCCTATGTGCGCAACCTGGCTGCACACGCCGAGCATTTCTGGACCTGGTCGATCGACATGCTCGGCCACGGGTACACCGACAAGCCGGGCCACCCACTGGAAGTCGCCCACTACGTCGAGCACCTGATGGCCGTGCTGCGCACCATCGGTGTCGACCGTGCCTACCTCAGCGGCGAATCGCTCGGCGGCTGGGTGGCCGCACGCGCGGCCATCGACCACCCGGATGTGGTTGAGCGGCTTGTGCTGAACACCGCCGGTGGCTCCCAGGCCGATCCCGTGGTGATGCAACGGATCATCACGCTGTCCATGGCGGCCGCCGAGGACCCGACCTGGGAAACGGTGCAGGCGCGCATCAAATGGCTGATGGCCGACAAGTCCAAGGGCTACGACGACCTGGTCGCCAGCCGCCAGCGCGTGTATCGCCAACCGGGGTTCGTCTCGGCGATGAGCGACATCATGGCGCTGCAGGATCCCGAGATCCGGGCGCGCAACATCCTCGGCACGGACGAATACGGCTCGATCGTCGCCCCGACGCTGGTGCTGTGGACCAGTAACGATCCGACCGCCGACGTCACGGAGGGGCGTCGCATGGCGTCGATGATCCCGGGCGCCCGCTTCGAGGTGATGCCCGGTTGTGGCCACTGGCCGCAGTACGAGGACGCCAAGACTTTCAATCGCCTGCATCTCGATTTCCTGCTGGGCCGGTGATGGTCGCACCAAAGCGGGAGGTGGGTGACATCGAAACCGATGTCCTGGTCGTCGGTGCGGGCCCGGTCGGGTTGACCCTCGCCAACATCCTTGGCCTGCAAGGTATCCGCACCATGGTGGTCGACGAGCGGGACACCCTCATCGACTATCCGCGCGGCGTCGGACTGGACGACGAGGCGTTGCGGACCTTCCAGTCGATCGGACTCGCCGACCGGGTGCTGCCGCACACGGTGCCCAATCAGATCTTGCGCTTCGTCGACGCCAAGCGCCGCGTGCTCGCCGAAATGGCCCCGCCGGACGCACGTTTCGGCTGGCCGAAACGAAATGGCTTCGTGCAACCCCTCGTCGACGCCGAATTGTTGGCCGGCTTGGACCGCTTCGAGCACGTCCAGGTGCGCTGGGGACGCCCGATGACCGCATGCCAGGAAAGCGCCGACGGGGTGACCGTCGAACTCGGCGGCGGTGGTGACAACGACGGCGACACCGCACGCCTGCGGGCCCGTTACGTGGTCGGGTGCGACGGCGGCCGCAGCATGACCCGCCGGGTGATGGGGGTGTCGTTCGACGGGACGACGTCATCGACGCGCTGGCTGGTGGTCGACATCGCCAACGACCCGCTTGGCCACCCGAACAGCGAGGTCGGCGCCGACCCCGAACGCCCGTACGCCTCGATCTCGATCGCCCACGGAATTCGCCGCTTCGAGTTCATGATTCACGCCGACGAGACCGACGAACAGGCCGAAGATCCGGCGTTCCTGACCCAGATGCTGGCCCGGATGGTGCCTCACCCCGACCGGGTCGACGTCATCCGGCGCCGCGTGTATACCCACCACTCGCGGATCGCCGGCGCGTTCCGGCGGGGCCGGCTGCTGCTGGCCGGCGACGCCGCCCACCTGATGCCGGTGTGGCAGGGGCAGGGTTACAACAGCGGGATCCGGGACGCGGCGAACCTCGGTTGGAAGCTCGCCGCGGTGGTGAGCGGGCGGGCCGACGACAAGCTGTTGGACACCTACGACGTGGAACGCCGCAAGCACGCCCGCGCCATGATCGACCTGTCGACCATGGTGGGGCGGGTGATCTCGCCCACCAACCGCCGGGTGGCGAACGCGCGAGATCTCCTGATCCGGTCGGCGTCAATCGTGCCGTCGCTCAAGCGATATGTGCTGGAGATGCGGTTCAAGCCGATGCCGCGTTATGAGCACGGAGCCGTCGTGCACGCTGCGCCGGGACGTGCCGATTCGCCGGTGGGAACGCTGTTCATCCAGCCGCGCGTCGACACCCGGGATCGGCAGGACGTGTTGCTCGACGATGTGCTTGGTTCTTGGTTCGCGGTGTTGTGCTGGAACAACAACCCCCGCAAAATCCTCGGCGACGTCGCGTTCGCGAACTGGAAAGCGTTGGGCGCGCGCTTCTTCGCGCTCCGGCCGGCGACCCAGCTGCACTGGCCGGGGCACGACGACCCCGATGTCGTCGTGGTGGGTGATCGGCATGGCGGCCTAAAGTCCTGGTTCGACACGCACTCGGAGTCGGTGCTGTTCCTGCGCCCCGACCGGTGCGTCGCGGGCGCCTGCATCGCTCAGCGCGCGCCGGACCTGAGCGCCGCGCTTATCGATGCGCTCACACTCACGCCGCGAGGGGGTGAATTGCAAAATGGCACTGGCTCTGTGCTGTATGTCGCACAGCCCTCTCCTGAATCTTCCGGGGCCGTCGCGGGACCTGCTTGATGACATCGAGGGCGCAATCGCGCAAGCCCGGCGATTCGTCGAAGACTACGACCCCGAACTGGTCGTCAGTTTTTCCCCGGATCACTACAACGGCTTCTTCTACAAGGTGATGCCGCCCTTCTGCATCGGCACCAGCGCCCGCGGAGTGGGGGACTACGGCACCCACGCCGGCCCGCTCAACGTGCCGGAAACCCTCGCGGCCGACTGCGCGAAGGCGGTCCTCGACGCTGGCGTCGACGTCGCGGTATCGGCCAGCATGGACGTCGACCACGGGACGGTCCAGCCGCTGGAGAAGCTGTTCGGCGACGCCACCTCGCGTCCGGTGATACCGATCTTCGTCAATGCGATCGGGGTACCGCTGGGCCCGATGCACCGTTGCCGCGCCCTGGGTACCTCCGTCGGCAATTACCTTGCCACCCTGGACAAGCGCGTCCTGATTCTGGGATCCGGCGGGCTGTCGCACAGCCCGCCGGTGCCGAGCTTGGCGACCGCGCCCGCACCGGTGCTGGAGCGGATCGTGCACGGCCAGCCGATGACGTCCGAGCAGCGCCAGGCCCGGCAAGCCGCCGTCATCGACGCGGCCAAGAGCTTCGCCGCCGGTGACAGTGAGCTGCAGGCACTCAACCCGGCGTGGGACCACCGCTTCCTGGAGATCATCGACGGGGGATGGCTGAGCGAACTGGATGGATGGTCGAATTCGTTCGTCGCTCACGAGGGCGGCAGCTCCGCACAGGAGATCCGCACGTGGGTAGCGGCATTCGCGGCGCTGGAAGCGGTGGGCCCCTACGAAATCACCGGGCGCTACTACAAACCAGCGCCCGAACTGATCGCCGGGTTCGCCATCAGAACGGCACTTCCGAAATGACGGCGGCCTCGGACGATTTCGATCACGTCGTCGATGTACTCATCGTCGGCTCCGGCGGTGGCGGTATGACGGCCGCACTGACGGCCCAGGCGGCCGGCCTCGGCGCGTTGGTGATCGAGAAGTCCTCGCACTTCGGCGGTTCCACCGCTCTGTCCGGCGGCGGCATCTGGGTCCCCGGTGCCCCCGCGCAGCGGCGGGAGGGCTATGTGCCCTCGCCCGAGGGCGTCGTGGAATACCTCAAACGGATCACCGACGGCCTGGTCAGCGAGGCACGGTTACGGCAGTACGTCGAGACGGCACCACAGATGCTGCAGTTCTTGGAGCAACTGTCCGGATGGTTCGAATTCGTCTGGAAGCCCGGCTATGCCGACTACTATCCCGAGTTGCCCGGGGGCTCCGAACTGGGCAGCACCATCAACGTGCCGCCAATCGACCTGCGGAAGTTGGGTGCCGACGAGCAGAAGCTGCTGCAGCCGCTGGCGCTGGCACCGAAGGGAATCTGGCTGGGCCCCAAGGAATTGCGCACGTTCTACCGCATCAGGCAGTCATGGGCAGGCAAGGGTGTGCTGCTCAAATTGATTTCGCGGATGGTCCGGGCCCGGGTGTTCGGCGAGCGGATGGCCGCCATCGGTCAGTCGCTCGCGGCCCGGCTCCGGCTGGCGCTGCGGGAACGCGGCATCCCGCTGTGGCTGGAGTCGCCGATGGTGCGACTGCTCACCGATTCCGAGGGGGCGGTCACCGGAGCGGTGGTGGAACGCGAGGGCGACACACAGCGCATCGGCGCACGTATGGGCGTCATCCTGGCGTCGGGGGGATTCGACCACGATCTGGCCTGGCGCAAAGAACTTCTGCCCGAGGTGGACCAGGACTGGAGCTTCGGCAATCCCGCGGCGATGGGCGACGGTATCCGCGCCGGCCAACAGATCGGCGCCGCAACGGATTTGCTGGACGAAGCCTGGTGGTTCCCGGCGATCCAGTGGCCGGACGGCCGGATGCAGTTCATGCTCAACGAGCGGATGATGCCGGCCCAGTTCATCGTCAACGGTGCGGGCAAGCGCTTCATCAACGAGGCGGCTCCCTACATGGACTTCGGCCACGCCATGATCGAGGGCCAGAGGTCCGGCATCACCCACATCCCCTGCTGGCTGATCACCGACCACAGATCGTTCAATCGCTACGTCGTCGGTGGACACCTGCCCATACCGAAAATTCCGGGGGCGCCGGTGCCCACCGGCCGCAAAATCCCATCGGCCTGGCTGGAATCCGGTGTGGTCAAGGCGGCCATGTCATGGGACGAGATGGCGGCCAAGATCGGCGTGCCCGCAAGCCAGCTGACCGAAACTGCCCGCCGCTTTAACGAACTCGCCCGCAAGGGACACGACGACGATTTCAACCGCGGCGACAGCGTGTACGACAACTACTACGGCGACCACACTCTGCCCAACCCGAACCTGTACCCCCTCGGCGATCCGCCGTACTACGCCTTCCGGATCGTGCTCGGCGACCTGGGCACCTCGGGCGGTCTCCTGACCGACGAGCACGCCCGCGTGCTGCGGACCGATGGCACGGTGGTGCCCGGCCTCTACGCAGTGGGTAACACCTCCGCACCGGTGATGGGCCGCAGTTACGCCGGTGCCGGGGCGACCATCGGCCCAGCCATGACCTTCGGCTACGTCGCAGCGAAACACGTTGCGGCACAGGCAGCCAACCGAGCCGCTAATACTCATAGGAGGTAACGATGAAAATTTCGCTGTTCTACGAATTCGCCCTGCCGCGGCCCTGGGCGCCCGACGACGAACACGTCCTGCTGCAGGACTGTCTCAACGAGGTCGAGGCCGCCGACAAGGCGGGCTTTTCCACCGTGTGGCTGACCGAGCATCACTTCCTCGAGGAGTACTGCCACTCGACGGCCCCGGAGATCTTCCTGGCCGCGGCCAGCCAGCGGACCAAGAACATCCGGCTGGGGTTCGGCATCATGCACCTGCCGCCGGTGGTCAATCACCCGGCGCGGGTGGCCGAGCGCATCGCCACGCTCGACCTGCTGTCCAACGGCCGCGTCGAATTCGGCACCGGGGAATCGTCGTCGGTCGGTGAGCTCGGCGGATTCAACATCGACCCCGCCGACAAGCGGGCGCAGTGGGAAGAGGCCCTCGAGGTCTCGATCCGCTGCATGATCGAAGAACCGTTCACCGGGTTCAACGGCGAGCATGTCCAGATGCCGGCACGCAACGTCGTCCCCAAGCCGCTGCAAAAGCCGCACCCGCCGGTGTGGGTCGCCTGCACGCGGCCGGCCAGCGTGCAGATGGCGGCGCAAAAGGCCATCGGCGCTTTGAGTTTCGCCTACACGGGTCCCGGTCCGCTGACCGAGCGGGTGAACGGCTACTACAAGGAGTTCGAGGAGAACGGCGTCCCGGTCACCCCCCGCATCAACCCGAACATCCTGGCCATCGGCGGCGACCTGTCGATGATGGTCGCCAAGACCGATGAGCAGGCCCTGCAGCGGCTGGGACAGGGCGGCGGATTCTTCTCGTTCGGAATCATGCACTACTACATGACGGGGGTGCACACGCCGGGGCGCACCGGGGTGTGGCAGCGCTATCTCGAAGAGGTGGAAAAGGATCCGACGCTGGCGTACGGCCCCGGCCGGGGTGCGATCGGATCGCCGGCCACGGTGCGCGAGTTCCTCCGCGGCTACGAAGAAAGCGGCGTCGACGAGATCATCCTGCTGCTCAACCCGCGCAGCCACGAGGGCACCATGGAATCCATCGAGCTGATGGGCTCCGAGGTGCTTCCCGAGTTCATCGAGCGCGACGCGAAGGCCGTGGCGGAAAAGGCGAAGCGGCTGGAGCCCGTCATCGAGAAGGTGGAGTCGCGTCGCCCGGAATCGACCGCACCGCAATTCGACGAGGATTACTCGTTTGGTGGGCTCCCGACTGGCCGCGGCGGTAAGTTCACCGCCAGTGAGATCCCCGAAGCCATGGCGGAGATCAACGAAGGCCGCGTGCAGGCGGCGCAGCGCGCGAAGGAACAGCAGAAGTAAACCGGAGAATTTCGAGGCGAGCCTTGGGAGCAATCGACGAGCTGTGGCGCTACGACGGTCGCCGTGCGGTGGTCACCGGATGTGCCTCCGGCATCGGCGAACACGTGGTGCGGCAGCTCAGCGAGCTCGGGGCCGAAGTCATCGGCCTGGACAAGCGACGGCCGGACTTCGCGATCGACGGGTTCCACGAGGTCGACCTGGCTGATCGGACATCGATCGAGTCGGCGGTAGCCGACGTGACCGGTCCGGTCGACGCGTTGTTCAACGTCGCCGGCGTGTCGTCCGGGATCGGCGACCCGCTGCTGGTGGTGACCGTCAACTTCCTGGGGATGCGCCATCTCACCGAGGCGCTGATACCGAAGATGTCCGCGGGGTCGTCCATCGTGAGCGTGTCATCGCTCGCGGCGGCCGCCTACCGGGAGCATCTGCGGGAGGTGGCGCCGCTGCTGCATACGGCGACGATGCAGGAGGGCATCGACTGGTGCCGTGAGCATCCCGACGTACTGGGTACCGGCTATCAGTTGTCCAAGGAAGCGATCATCCTGTACACCATGCGCAGCGCCACGCCACTGGGCGCGCGGGGAATCCGCATCAACTGCACGGGTCCCGGCGTGACCGAGACGCCGATCCTGGACCAGCTGCGCACCGCCTACGGGCAGGGCTTTCTCGACGACATCCCCAAGCCGCTGGGTCGCGTTTCCGAGCCCGCCGAGCAGGCCTCGGTTCTGCTCTTCCTGAATAGCGATGCCGCCAGCTATATTTCGGGCCAGGTGTTGTGGGTTGACGGCGGAAACGTGGGCGCCGCGATCGCTGGCGAACTCGAGGAAGGACGTGCTCCGTGGCCAGTGTGACCGACTTTCGCCGGGCCGCTCGCGATGTCAGTAACTGGGGCCGCTGGGGCGATGACGACGAGCTCGGCACGCTGAACTTCATCACCTCCGAAAAGATCGCCCAGGCAGCGGGTTTGGTCCGCCACGGCAAGGTTTTTCCGCTCGGGGTGGACTTCGGGTCATCGGGGCCGCAGGGCGCCTTCGGTTTTCGGCACAATCCCATTCACGTGATGACGGTGGATGGTGGTGACGCCAGCACGCTCGCTCACTACGGCCCGAATTGGGATCGCAATCCCACGGCGGCGCAGATGGGTCCGTACTTCGTCGACAACTTGTTCAGGTTCAACGACGACATGATCATCATGCCGCTGCAGGCGGCCACCCAGTGGGACGCGTTGTCGCACGTCTACTACGACGACAAGCTCTACAACGGGATTCCGGCGGGGTCGGTGACCAGCCTCGGGGCCCGCCACCTCGGCATCGAGAAGGTTGACGGCAAAGGCATCACCTCGCGCGGTGTCCTGCTGGATGTGGTGCGCCATCGCGGCGCGGAGGTCTTCCTGGAGCATGGAAAACCCATCACTCCAGCGGAATTGGACGATGTCGTCCGCACCCAGGGCGTGACGATCGGGCGCGGTGACATCCTGCTCATTCGCACCGGCTGGTGGACGAGGTTCCTGCAGACGGGCAACAAGACCGAACCGTATTCCGGCCTGGACTGGCAGTGCGCCCAGTGGCTGCACGATCACGAGATCGCCGCGGTCGCGTCCGACAATCTCCAGGTCGAAGACCCGGTGTCCGGGGTTGACGGCGTGTTCTTGCCGTTCCACCTGTTGACGCTGCGCGACATGGGCCTGATGCTCGGCGAGTATTGGGACTTCACGGCACTGGCCGCCGACTGCGCCGCCGACGGTGTGTACGAGTTTCAACTCATCGCACCGCCCCTGAGATTCGTTGGGGCAGTGGGCTCGCCGGTGAACCCGATCGCGATCAAGTGATGCAGCGCCAAACGCTGTCGGTCGATGGGCTGACCACCAGCTATCTGGAAGCCGGCGACGGCGACCCGGTGGTACTGCTGCACGGTGGTGAGTTCGGCGCCGGCGCCGAACTGGGGTGGGAACGCAACTTCGCCGCGCTGTCGGCACGGTATCGGGTCTTGGCGCCCGACCAGCTGGGATTCGGGCAATCCGCGAAGGTCATCGATTTCGTCGACGGCCGCGGCATGCGGATCCGGCATGTGGCACGCTTTTGCGAGTCGCTCGGGGTCGACTCGGCGCACTTCGTCGGCAATTCGATGGGCGCCATCAATCTGCTCACCGATGCCACGTCGGAGACCTCGCTGCTGCCGGTTCGCAGCTTGGTGATCATCTGCGGCGGCGGAGAAATCCAGCAGAACCGGCATTTCGAGGCGCTACAGAAGTATGACGCCACGCTGCCGGCGATGCGCCGCATCGTCGAGGCGTTGTTCTTCGACCCCGGCTATCCCGATGACGACGACTACGTACGGCGTCGTTACGAATCGAGCACCGCGCCGGGGGCGTGGGAAGCCGTCGCCGCGGCCAGGTTTCGCCGCCCGGGAGCCACGCCGTCGGCGACGCCATCGAGCGCTCGCGCCTACGAACGCATCGGCGTGCCCACGCTGGTCGTCGAAGGGGGAGGCGACAAACTCCTTCCGGCCGGTTGGGCCGCCGAGATCGCCAAGCAGGTCGACGGCGCCCGCTCGGTGGTGGTCGAGAAGGCCGGACACTGCCCCCAGATCGAGCAGGCCTCGGTGGTAGACGAGATGCTGCTGGATTTCCTGGGCGCGGTCTGAACGTCAGAAGACGTAGTCCAGGCGGGTCATCATTCCCGCCACTTGGTGATAGGTGTTGTGGCAGTGCATCACCCAGGTGCCGGGATTGTCGGCGACGAGCACGGCGGCGAGCTTCTGCTTGGGCAGCACCATGATGGTGTCTTTGCGGGCGCCCGGGCTCCCGTCCGCCTTGATCACCTGGAATGTGTGCCCGTGCAGGTGGATCGGGTGATACATCATCGTGGTGTTGTCGAACGTGATGGTCGGCCGTTGCCCCTGGTGCACGTGCAGCGGATTCGTCTTGCCGTAGGGCTGCCCGTTGATCGTCCAGTTGTATTGCGTCATGTTGCCGCCCAGGACCACGGGCAGGTTGAGCCGGGGGTCCGGGCGGCCAAGGTTGACCGGCGTTGTCGCGGTGAACATCTCGATGGTGCCCACCCGCTTGGTGAGTTCGGCGGGTTGAAACTGCGGGTCGGGTGCGCTGCCGGCCCCGGTGGAAAGCACTGCGCGGGCCAGGCCGTTCTTGCCTTCGGCGACCGCGACTAATGGGAAGACACCGTCCGCGGCGGTCACGGTGACGTCGTAGCGTTCGGCCATGCCGATCAGCAGGGCGTCGACCTGCGCGGGCACCACGGGGTAGCCGTCGGTGTGAGTCACCGTCATCGCGTGACCGGCCAGTGCCACCCGGAAGGTGGTGTCGGAGGCGGTGTTGATGAAGCGAATGCGGATGCGCTGGCCTGGTTTGGCATTAAAGGTCATGGGCGAGGCGGGAATTCGCCCGTTGGCCAGATAGTACGGGTAGGCGATGTCTCCGGCGTCGCCGCCAAGGAGGTCGCTGGTGCCGACGCCCGCCGCCGGAGGCGGGGGCGCGGCGCTCGTCGAGGCTGTCGGGCTGGTCGACGTCGTCTCCGACGCCGATGAACTTGTCTCCGTCGTCGTGGTCGTCGGCGTCGTCGTTTCGGGCGCGTTCTGCGGAGGCTTGTTCGGGTTACTCAGTTCGCTGTAGAGCTGCTGGGGACTCTTTCCGGCGCCGTCGGTCCAATCGTCGAGGACGACGATCCACTCGGCGTCGTAGTTGCCCTCGGTCGGGTCGTCGACGATGACCGGCAGATACAGACCGGTGTCCTCGTCGAGGCCGGTATGCGGATGTGCCCAGTAGGTCCCGGAATTCGGCACCGA
This sequence comes from Mycobacterium sp. 1245801.1, assembly GCF_001673055.1. NCBI lineage: Bacteria > Bacillati > Actinomycetota > Actinomycetes > Mycobacteriales > Mycobacteriaceae > Mycobacterium > Mycobacterium sp. 1245801.1. Next base: position 11,534 of record NZ_LZKY01000152.1, on the reverse strand, counting down.
GAACCGGTAGGTGAAATCCTGGCCGGCCGCGATGTTGGGGGTCGCCGGCTCGGCGCCGTCCATGTCGTTGCGTAGGGCGATGCCGTGCCAATGCACCGACGTCGGATGGTCGAGTCGGTTGGACACCGTCACCTCGACCTCGTCGCCGATGCTGGCGCGGATCACCGGGCCGGGGATGCCGTTGCCGAAGGCCAGCGTGCGGACGATCGGTCCACCCAGGTCGACCTGGACCTGTTGGGCCGTCAGCTTGGCGGTGACGGTGCGGCCGCTATGCGGTCGGGCTGCCTCGGTTTCGGCGATGGCCGCCGACATCCGGGCACTGCCCGACGGCTCGGGCTTGGTTTGACTGCACGCCGTCAGCGCCAACCCGCCGGCGATGCCCGCGGCCATGAAACCGCGCCTGGTGAGCCGAGTTCTGTCGAAGGGCGCGCCGCTGGTCGGTTGCACGGGCAATTGGTGCTCCTCGTCTTTGGTTCGCCCCAACGTTCTCGTGCTTGGATGCTAGGCGGAGCGCAACAGCCAGCGCTAGACCTTTCGCTTATCGGGCGGGTGCGCGGGCACGCTCGAACAACGCTGTGGCGGCTTGCCCCCATGTGAGAGTGACCCCGCGCGAACGCTTCTGGGCCGAAAGGACCTCACACAGCCACACCGCCCCCATCGACATGCAGGGTCGAACCGGTGACAAAGCTGGACCGCGGAGAACTCAGGAAGAGCACCGCCTCGGCGATCTCGGACGGGAAGGCGGTGCGGCCCAACGGCAGCGCCCGCCCCAGGTCCTCGTTGACTTCCCCCCATTCCGCGGCCACGCCGGGCGTGCGGGTGGGCCCGGGCGCGACGCTGTTCACCCGCACCCCGGCCGCTCCGAATTCGGCGGCCCAGGTGCGGGTGAGCGATTCCAGCGCGGCTTTGGAAGCGCTGTAGCCCGAGGCGCCGGGAATTCCCTTGAATGCGGCCATGGTAGTGATGTTGACGATGCTGCCACGGCCGCGCTTCAGCATCCCCGGGATCAGGCCGGCTACTAGGAAGTACGCACCGCGAACGTTGGTGTCGAACAACGTCTCGAAAGACGCCGCATTCTGTTCGACCGTCAACGCCGACGGAAAAGTGCCGGCGTTGTTGACGATGATGTCGACCTCACCGCACTGTTGCACAAGCGAATTCACCGACTCGAGATCGGCCATGTCGGTCTGGATAAACCGCGCGTTCGGGCCAATCAGCTCCACCGCTTGCGCACCTCTGACCGGATTGCGACCCGTGACAATCACGGTGGCGCCCTCGCTTGCGAGCAGTCGCGCGGATTCCATTCCGATGCCCGCCGTCCCGCCGGTGATGACGGCGGTGTGGTCCATCAGCTCCATCGGACTCACCTGTAGAAACCTCTTACTTGGCGCCGCTGGGTGTCTGGGAAGCCATCCAGCCGCTGAAGGTGGTGGGGTAGACGACCACATCTTCACCATCGATGGGAACGATGCTGCGTTCGTCGAGCACCGCACCGTAGTAGCGGGCACCGGTATCGGTAACCACCTGGCGCGCATCACCCGTTACCGCAAACCTTGCCCGGATGAAGTCGTCCATGCCTTGCTTTTCGGGGCCGGCGATGTTGATCACCCCGTTGATTGGATCGGCGGTCGCCGCACGGGTAACGGCCGTCGCGACATCCGCCGAAGCAATGGGCTGAAACGCCCCGTGCGGCGCGCGGACCGTGTCACCGTCGGCCAATGAATCCGCAATGCCGTCAACGAATTCGAAGAACTGAGTCGCCCGCACGATTGAGTACGGAGATCCCGATTCCGTGATCACCTTTTCCTGGGCTATCTTGGCCCGCATGTAGCCGCTTTCGGCGGCCCGGTCGGCGCCCACGATCGATAAGGCGACGTGATTGCGCACCCCGGCGGCCCGCTCCGCCGCCAGCAGGTTGCGGGTGGAGGTGGTGAAGAAGTTCAGGACATCATCGTCGGCCCAGGACGGCGAGTTGGAGACGTCCACCACCGTGTCGACACCGGTGACGGCAACGGCAACACCCTCCCCGGTTACGGTGTTGACGCCGGTGCTCGGTGATGCCGGGACTGCTTGGTGTCCCTGGTCGGTCAGCATGGCGACGACCTGTGATCCGATCAGCCCGCTGCCACCGATTACCAAAATCTTCATGATCATGCCTTTCAAGTCTCCCGATGCACTGGCCCTTTCAGCATGATTCAGGCGAGGGCAAGTCGGAACCCTGGAAAGTCCGTAGTTATGCCGAACTCAGGGGGCCAAGTCCTTGGCCAAACCTCGCAGTTGGCGGCGCGAGGTGAGGCCAAGCTTGGCGAACACTTTCCGCAGGTGCCATTCGACGGTGTGCGAGCTGATGAACAACTGCGCGGCGATCTCGGGGTTCGTCAGCCCCTCTCCGGCCAGCCGGGCGATCTGCGCCTCCTGTGCCGTGAGCTCACCGCCGGATGCTGCGCCTGTTTTGGCCGACCGCTTGCTCACCTTCTCGCCGGTGGCCAGCAGCTCGCGACGGGTCCGTTCGGCGAACGCCTCGGCTCCCATCCGGGCGAACATTTCGTGGGCGGTACCCAACTGGGCGCGCGCATCGATCCGGCGGTTGCAGCGGCGGAGCCATTCCCCATAGGACAGGTGCGCCCGCGCCAGCTGAACCACGATGCGGGTTCGCGCAAGCCGCTCGATTGCCTCCCGGTAGAAGACCTCCGCTTCACGGTCGGTAGTCAGCAGCGCCCGTGATCGCGCGTAAACTCCGGCTGCCCAATCTGTTTGGGCCCCCAGCGCCCGGGCTTCGAGTTGACGCAGTGCGTCATGGGCGGCGTCTTTGGCGCCGCTTCTCGCGGCAGCTTCGATGAGTTCCACGAGGCACTGGCCGAACAGACCTAAATCCTCGTGTTCGCATGCCTGGCGCGCGGCGGCGAAGGCATCGTCGTAGCGGCTCAGACCGTTGTAGAGGACAGCGCTGGAATACCCGGTCAACGCCACTATTCGGCCTTCGCCCCTGGCGATCCCGTCTGTTGCCGCTCGGTCGATCAGATTGCTCGCGACGTTCTCATTGCCCCGCCAAGCGGCCAGCAGCACCGAGTGATATTTGACCGGGGCATAACCCGTAGCAGCCGAGATGGCGTCGGCCTCCTCGACAAGTTGGGACGCCGTTGCGAATTCGCCGGCCTGGACGTGTACACCGGCGCGATAGACCAGGGCGTTCGGTAACACGGCGAGTGCGCCCGCCGCACGCGCCAGGCGTACCGCGTGGGTGGCCAGCCGATGCCATACGTCGTCGTCCCAGAGTTCGTGGGCGGCAGATTCCTGGACGATGGGAAAGGCTCGCCAGAACCAATGCATGACGTCATCGGCACGCTCGGCGGCAGCTTCGATGAGGCGCAGCGCTTCGCGCATCGCTGCCAGACTAGGGACGAGTCCAGCCGTCGCCCGCAGCGCGACGCCATCAAGAAGGAGATCGACCGGCCGTGCCGGCTTCGGCCCGGGCGGTGCCGCGCGGGCCGCCTCGGCGGTCGACGCAATACCCCCATGCGGGCACAGCCGGCCGCCGAACATCGCCGCCCCCACGGCGTCTAGGTACGTTTCGCGGGATTGCGCGTCGTCCAGTGTTTCCAGCCGGCGTGCGGCGTCGAGCAGGCGTACGGCCGCATCGGAGACCATCGGTGCATCGGCATCACCGCTACGGCTGCGGGAGAAAACGATCTGCGCGCGCAGTCGGGTGACGCGGGCCTGCTGCAGCTTGTCCAGTGGCGCGGCCTCGGCGATGGTGAGCAGCTCGTCCGCGGCGTCGAAGGCCGCCACGTCACGCTTGGCCTGGGCGGCCGCGAGTGCCCGTGCCCCTCTGCGGGCCGAATCCGAGGTCAGTTGGGTGGCCCGTTCCAGGAACGCGGCAGCCGCGGCCACTCCACCTCGGGCCTGGGCACGGTCGGCGGAGCTCTCGAGTGCGGCGGCGATGGATTCGTCCGGACCCGGAGCCGCAATGGCCAAATGCCACGCGCGCCGGTCCGGATCGCTTCGTGGGTCGGTCACCTCAGCTAGCGCCCGATGTACGCGTCGGCGATCCATCAGATCCGCCGTGCGGTACGCCGCTGACCTCACCAGGGGATGACGGAATCGCACCCTGGTGCCCACGTCGATCAATCCGGCCGCTTCCGCTCTGGCCGCCGCGTCAAGTGGAAGCCCTAAATGCTCTGTGGCGCGCGACAATAGCGCCGCATCGCCCACCGGCTCTGCGGCCGCAATGATCAATAGCTGCTGGGTCTCGTCCGGCAGTGACCGGATCCGCCGGACGAATGTCTGCTCGATCTGTCCCGCCAGTGGTTGCACGTCCGGGCGCTGGAAGCCGCCGGCCAGCTGCGCGGCGGTCAGACCCCTGGGCAACTCCAACAGCGCCAACGGATTTCCCCGGGTCTCCGCCACGAAGCGCTCGCGCACCTCGTCGTCCAGTCGGCCCGGGATCACCGAATCCAGCAATGCGCGGGCGTCGGCGGGATTGAGGCCGCGGACCGCCAACCCGGGCAAGCCGTCCCAATCATCGGCATCGATGGCGGCCGAGGCGTCTCGCACCGCGAACACCATCGCCACGGGCTCGGCGATCAGTCGCCGGGCGACAAACGTCAACGTCTGGGCCGAGATTCGGTCGATCCACTGCGCGTCATCGATGAGGCACAGCAAGGGCTGGGCCTGGGTCGCTGCATCGATCAGACTGAGCACGGCCAGCCCGACGAGGAAGCGATCCGGCGCAGGTCCGGCGCTCCGGCCGAATGCGATCTCCAGTGCACCGCGCTGCGGAGGCGGCAGTTGATCGATGCGATCCAGCACTGGCACGCACAGTTGCTGTAAAGCGGCAAACGGGAGTTCCATCTCGGACTCCACCCCGGAGACCCTAGCCACGCGGAAGCCCGGGGCACGCTCGGAAACGAAATCCAGCAGCGCCGTCTTGCCAATGCCTGCCTCGCCCCGCAGCACCAGAACCTGACTCTTGCCCGAGCGGGCGCCCGACACCAGCCGGTCGAGGGCAGCACATTCCGCGCGCCGACCACGCAAAGGTTGTGCCTGTTGATCTTTCACCCACACCGCCGCTGGAAAGTGATTTGCCGTTCGACTTTACCGAGCGCACCTGCCTATGGCGTCGAGCACCGACCGCGGCCCGTGTCTTAAATCAATTGCTTGACTTAACGCGGCAGGCGCCGATTAACTCGTCGTGTGGTCAACGAATTGGACGGCAAGGTCGCCATCGTCACCGGCGGCGCTTCGGGCATCGGTCGCGGACTCGTGGAGCGGTTCGTGGTCGAGGGCGCGCGAGTCGTCATCGCCGATGTCGAGACCGACCGCGGCGAGGCGTTGGCCGCATCGCTCGGCGGCGCGGCCGCCTTCCGGAAGACCGACGTCTCCGATCCCGAACAGGTGGGGGCGCTGGTATCCGATGCCGTCGAGAAGTTCGGCGGTCTGCACGTCATGGTGAACAACGCCGGGATCTCCAGCCCGCTGCGGAAATTGCTCGACGACGACCTCGCCGATTTTCACCGGGTGATGGGGGTCAACGTGCTCGGCGTGATGGCGGGTACTCGAGATGCCGCGCGGCACATGGCCGAACACGAGGGCGGATCCATCATCAACATCACCTCGATCGGCGGCATCCAGGCCGGCGGCGGTGTGATGATCTACCGCGCGTCCAAGGCGGCCGTCATTCAGTTCACCAAGGCCGCGGCAATCGAGTTGGCAATTCACGAGATTCGGGTCAACGCCATCGCGCCCGGCAACATACCCACGCCGATCCTGGGCAAGTCGGGTGCCGGCATGGACCCCGAACAGCTGCGGCAGTTCGAGGCGCGAATTCGCGAGACGATGCGGGAGGACCGGCCGCTGAAGCGCGAGGGCACGCCCGACGACGTGGCCGAGGCGGCGCTGTATTTCGCCACCGACCGCTCGCGCTATGTCACCGGGACGGTGCTTCCGGTCGACGGTGGGACCGTGGCGGGCAAGCCGATCCGGTCCAAGCGACACAGCTGACACCGCCGGAAGGCCCCGAGCGCGATGATGGACGGTCCAGAAATTTAAATCAATCGCTTGACTTAAAGTGCCGTACGGGGTTGACTGATCCAATGACCACCGCCGGCCGGACCGTTCGCACCGATCGGGCCAGTTCCACCCAAGAGGCGATTCTCGTGGCGGCCGAGCGCCTGTACGCCGAGCACGGCATGTTCGCCGTGTCCAACCGGCAGGTCAGCGAGGCCGCCGGCCAGGGCAACAACGCCGCCGTCGGCTATCACTTCGGCACCAAGGCCGACCTGGTGCGGGCCATCGAGCACAAGCACCGCGGGCCCGTCGAGCAACTGCGCGAACAGATGGTGACCGAGCTGCTAGACACGGGCGGTTCGACCGACATGCGCAACTGGGTGGCCTGTTTGGTGCGCCCGCTCACCGATCACCTGGAGGAGCTCGGAAATCCGACCTGGTATGCGCGTTTTGCGGCCCAGGCGATGACCGACCCCGCCTACTACAACATCATCGTCAAGGGCGCGCTCAGCTCCCCGTCGCTGGTCCAGGTCGTCGAGGGCATCAACCGCTGCCTGCCCGAACTGCCGGCCGAGGTGCACTTCGAACGCAACATCATGGCCCGAAACTTGTTGATGCACACCTGCGCCGATCGTGAACGCGCGCTCGCCGCAGGAGCGGTGACGTCCCATCGTTCATGGCGTGCCGCGGCGTCCGGACTCATCGACGCGATCGTGGGCCTGTGGCTGGCGCCCGTGACGGCGTACGAGTAAGGGGCGTGCGAATGAAAGTGACTGTCGACCAAGACCTTTGCGCTTCATCAGGGAACTGCGTGATGAACGCGCCCGAAGTGTTCGACCAGCGCGACGACGACGGCGTCGTGCTGCTGCTCAATCCCAATCCCACGCCCGAGCAGGCCGAGGGCGCGCGCCGGGCGGCGGCGGCCTGCCCCGCGCTTGCCATCCACATCGAGGAATGAAAACGATGTCCGACACCCTGACGAGCACCGCGGCGGAGCACGCGTCCGAAATTCCGGACTACCCGATGGCCAGGGAGCCGCGCTGCCCCTTCGCGCCACCGCCGGATGTCATGGCGCTGGCCGAAGCCCGACCGCTGTCCCGGGTCCGGATCTGGGACGGCAGCACACCGTGGCTCATCACCGGCTACGAGCAAGTGCGCGAGCTGTTTTCGGATTCGCGGGTCAGCGTCGACGACCGGCAGCCCGGCTTCCCGCACTGGAACGAAGGCATGCTGTCCACGGTGCACAAGCGGCCGCGATCGGTCTTCACCGCCGACGGCGAGGAGCACACCCGATTCCGGCGGATGCTGTCCAAGCCGTTCACCTTCAAGCGTGTCGAAGGTCTGCGCCCGACCATCCAGCGCATCACCGACGAGCACATCGACGCGATACTCGCCGGGCCGCAGCCCGCCGACATCGTCACCGCATTGGCGCTCCCGGTGCCCTCGCTGGTGATCAGCCAGCTGCTGGGCGTCCCCTACGAAGACGCCGACATGTTCCAGCATCACGCCAACGTCGGTCTCGCGCGTTACGCCACCGGTGATGACACCGTCAAAGGCGCCATGAGCCTGAACAAATACCTCGCCCAGCTGGTCGAGGCCAAGATGGAGAACCCGGCCGAGGACGCGGTTTCCGACCTCGCCGAGCGGGTCAAGGCCGGCGAACTCAGCGTCAAGGAGGCCGCCCAGTTGGGCACCGGCCTGCTGATCGCCGGGCACGAGACCACCTCCAACATGATCGGTCTCGGCGTGCTCGCCCTGCTGGAAAACCCCGACCAGTTGGCCGTTATCCGCGACGCTGAAGATCCGAAGGTCATCGCCAGCGCGGTCGAGGAACTGCTGCGCTACCTGAGCATCATTCAAAACGGCCAGCGCCGCGTCGCGCTCGAAGACATCCACATCGCCGGCGAAACCATCCGCGCCGGTGAGGGCATCATTATCGATCTCGCCCCGGCCAACTGGGATCCGGACGCGTTCGCGGAGCCGGACCGGCTCTACCTGCATCGCTCCGGCGCAGATCGCAACGTCGCATTCGGCTATGGGCGGCATCAGTGCGTCGGGCAGCAGCTGGCCCGCGCCGAGCTGCAGATCGTGTTCCACACGCTGGTGCGGCGCATTCCCACACTGCGACTTGCCATTCCGATCGAGGAGGTTCCGTTCAAGGACGACCGACTCGCCTACGGCGTCTACGAACTGCCGGTGACCTGGTAGCCAGCCCGCTACTCATCAAATATTCGGATCCGAATGGAGGGTCAACGATGACGACTCAGACAAGTACGCTTTACCCGCCCGGCGGTTATGGCGCTCCGAAGGACCGCCGTGGTCACGCCGCGGGCAGCGACGTCGGCCTTCCGCAGGGGACCGTCGTCTTCTCCGCGGACAACCACATCTCGCTCGCGGACGACATTTTCTACCAACGCTTCCCGGACGGCCTGAAGGATAAGGCGCCGCGGATCTGGTACGAGGACGGCGCCTACCAGGTGGGCCGCAAGGGGCAGTCGTTCCTGCCGGGCGACTTCAGCGCCGTGCTGATGCAATACGACGACCTGCCCGGCGCCGCGAGCACCAACATCGAGGCGCGCATCCAGGAGCTGCACGACGACGGCGTCGAGAAGGAATTGGCGTTTCCCAACGCGGTGCTGGCGCTGTTTCACTACCCGGACAAGCAGCTTCGTGAGCTCGCCTTCCGCATCTACAACGAATACATCGCCGAGCTGCAGGAGCGCTCGAACGGCCACTTCTACGGCGCCGGACTGATCAACTGGTGGGACCCGCAGGGCACCAGGACGACGGTTGAAGAGCTGAAGTCGTTGGGGCTCAAGACGTTCCTGCTGCCGCTCAACCCGGGCAAGGACGACGACGGCAACATCATCGACTACGGCAGCACCGCGATGAAGCCGGTCTGGGACGAGATCGAGGCCGCCGGTCTTCCGGTGACCCACCACATCGGGGAGACCCCACCGAAAACGCCGTGCCAGTTCAACAGCGTGGTGGTAGGGATGATGATCAACATCGACGGATTCCGTGAGCAATTCGCCAAGTACCTCTTCACCGGAATTCTGGATGATCATCCCGGGCTGCGCATCGGCTGGTTCGAGGGCGGCATCTCCTGGGTGCCGTGGGCGCTGCAAGACGCCGACCACCTGATGGGCTCGTACCAGCACATGTTCAACCGGACTCTCGAGCACGAACCGCGTTACTACTGGGACACCCACATGAGCGCCTCGTTCATGGTCGACCCGCTGGGCTTGCAGCTGATCGATCAGATCGGGGTGGACAAGGTGATGTGGTCCAGCGACTACCCGCACAACGAGAGCACCTACGGCTATTCCGAGAAATCACTGAAATCCGTTGTGGATGCGGTGGGTCCGGAGAACGCGGTGAAGATCGTCAGCGACAACGTCACGAAGTTCCTGGGTCTGTAGTGACGACATTCGCGCAACTGAACACCGACACCGGCAACGGACTGGTGATCCCGGAAACCGCCGACCTGGCCCGCCTGCGCCGTGCGACGGGGGCCCGGCTGCGCTCGGCGATGGCGGAGCGCGGTGTCGACGCGATGATCCTGCTGGGCAACAACGCGGTGGTCTACGCCACCGGGGCCAGCTGGCCGCTCGGCGACGGCGGGTTGTCCTACGTCGAGCGGCCGGTGGCCGTGGTGCTCGCCGACGACGACTGGCCACACGTGTTCCTGCCGTTCCGCGAGGGGGCCGCACAGGAGTCGGACCTGCCCGCCGATCACCTGCACGGGCCCGTATATCTCGAATTCGACGAGGGCGTCGAGCATTTCGCGCATCAGTTGGCCGATCTCATCCCGGCCACTGCGGTAATCGCGGTCGACGAGTTCACCGGCGCCATGTCGCGTGCCGCCAAGGTTCTGTTCCCGGGCGGAGCACCCGTCGACGCCGCGGCCATCGTCAGCGCCGCCAAGTCGGTGAAGACTCCGGACGAATTGTCGTGCATGCGTACCGCGATCCAGATCACCGACGAGGCGATGGTCGAAGTGCAGAAGAGTTTGGCCCCGGGGATCCGTCAAATCGATTTGTCGGCAAGCTTTTTGCGCCGCGCCTTCGAGCTGGGCGCCACGGCCAGCATGCTCGAGCCGATCTGGCAGGTGATGCCGCCCAGCAAGGCCGAGGGTGTGTGGACCACACACGGCGACTTGGCGCTGCCGCTGCTCACCACGGAACGCGAGCTGGCCGAGGGCGACGTGCTGTGGACCGACGTCAGCATCACCTATCAGGGCTACTGTTCGGACTTCGGGCGCACCTGGATCGTCGGCCGCGATCCGTCACCCCGTCAACAGGCGCAGTTCGACAAGTGGTTCGAGATCATGAGCGCGGTTCTGGGTGTCGCCAAGGCCGGTGCCACCGCGGCGGATCTGGGGCGCGCCGCCATCAAGGCCAACGGTGGCACCAAGCCGTGGCTGCCGCACTTCTACCTGGGCCACGGAATCGGCGTCAATGCCGCCGAAATGCCCATGATAGGAACCGATCTCGGCCAGGAGTTCGACGAGAATTTCGTTTTGCAATCCGGGATGGTGCTGGTGCTGGAGCCCGTCGTCTGGGAGGACGGCACCGGCGGCTATCGCAGCGAAGAGGTCCTGGTGATCACCGAGGAAGGTTGGATCCGTTTGACCGACTACCCCTATGACCCTTATGGCAACTGAAGTCCTGCCTGACGAGCGCACGCTGCGCCTGGGCCGCCGCCGCCGGGCGCTGGCCCAGATGGCCGCACACGATCTCGACGTCCTGGTCCTCGGCCGGCAAGCCAATGTCCGGTATGTCACCGGGGCGCCGCAACTGTGGGTCGCCGGCACCCGGCCCTTCGGCCCGACCTGCGTGCTGGTGCGCGAAACCGGCGCCGTCCACCTCCTGAGCACCTGGGACGAGGGCGTTCCGGAAGACATCCCTCACGAAAACCTCTACGGCATCTCGTGGAATCCGATGAACACCATGTCGGCGCTGCAGCGCATCGACGGCGCGGCGAGCGCGCGGCGCGTCGGAACCGACGCCCTCTCACCAGTTTTCGCCCAGTTGCTACCGACCGCGTTTCCCAACGCCCAGCTGGTCGACGGCGAGCTGGCCATGCGGGCGGCACGCCGCATCAAGACGGACGAGGAGATAGCGGCCATCCGGGAATCCGTCGCGGTGGCCGAGTCGGCCCTGGCGGCCGCGGTATCCGAGTTGCGGCCGGGGGTGACCGAGCAGGCGCTGGCCGGCGTCCTGCTGGAGGCATCCGCGGCCGGCGGGGTCAGCACCCCGTCGAATCAGGATGTCGCATGGGTGACTTCACGCAAGCACCCATGGCGGCGGGCCGACGACGGTGATCGGAACGACGGCCGTATCCAGGACGGCGATCTGGTGGCCTTCTCCGCCGGCGTCCTGGCCGGGGGCTACGTCGGTGAGGTCGGCCGGACCTGGCCCGCCGACACCAGGCACGCGCCCAACGGGGCCGCCGCCCTGCAGCGGCGCTGGGAGAGCCTGTGGGGCAATCTGATCGGTGCCTGCCGGCCCGGGGCGGGCGCGGGC
>NZ_LZKY01000151.1:0-37361 GCF_001673055.1 Mycobacterium sp. 1245801.1 | reverse complement strand
GAGTAGTCGACTACCCGTGAAACCGGCCCCGGACCGGACGATGATCGAGATCGGTCAATCACCGCCGATAGCGTCATGCCGCGGTGCCGATCTCGGCGCTGGTGTCGCTATGGCTTTGCGGGCTTGGATGCAAAGTTGCTTGTGAGGGCGATCGACCTGCTAGACAAGGATCACCGGCGGTATGGGAGTCGCCGTGGCGGGCGGTATCGCCGCTCAGGTGTTTCGGGGCGACCGGCCGGTGAGAGGAGGAGCGATGTCCATCCGACGGAACGTCGTTGCGATAGCGGGGTGCGGCGATGGAAGCCGGTGAGGCCGGTCGGGTGCCGACCAATTCGTTGATCAGTCCGATGGCGGTGCAGACGCCAGAGCAGCTGACGCCTCAGCAGGCGACGATGACGGTGACGCATGTCGACGACGACACGAAGGTCACCACACGCATGGTCCTCCTCGAGTTGCGGTTCAACCCCGGAGACAACGCGAAGGCTGTGAACGATCGGTTCCGAAACCTGTGGCGGACCGTGTTTTCGGGGCCCACGGCACCGCCCGCGCCGACGTTGGTGGCCCGACACTACTGGCGATGCGTGCTGACCACCGATCAGATGCGGGCCCTGGCCGCCGCCGACGTTGCGGCCGCGGAAAGCCGCTCACCGCACGGAGTCCCGTCGATCTACCGCATCTGGCCCGACTATGTGCTGCGGGGCCACCTGGACCGCTCGGTCACCACGGTCAAAGCCGATGCCGCCGTGCGCACCTACGGCTGCGCCGGCAACGGCATCGTGTGGGCGGTGCTGGATTCCGGCATCGACGCCCGGCATCCGCACTTCGCCCGCTACGGCAACCTCACCGACCCGCTGGTAAAGCAGTGGCACCGCGACTTCACCATCGGCAACACCACACGCGGTGGGCCGTTGACCGACGTGCACGGGCATGGCACACACATTGCCGGCATCATCGCCGGCGTGGCGCCCGACCACGACGAACTGCTGATCGCATCCAATGAACCGACCGATCAAGACCTGCCGCGGTGGGCCCTGCGCACCCTGGACCCGGGAACCGTGTTGAGCGGGGTGGCCCCGCAGGCCAAGCTGGTCAGCCTGAAAGTGCTTGACGACGACGGAAATACGGTGTCCAGCGCGGTGCTCGACGCGATCGACTGGGTGCGCCGCGTCAACTCCGGCGGCCGCAGCATCCAAATCCACGGTGTGAATCTTTCGCTGGGTTCGGATTGGCCGCCCTCGGACTGCGCGGCCGGTCAAAGCCCGATCTGCCGAGAGCTCGATCTGCTCGCCGCCACCGGGGTGGCGGTCGTGGTGAGTGCGGGCAACGCCGGTGCGGCCGGAACGCTGAGCGGACCCAGCAACGATGTCCGGGGCCAACTGTCCACTATCACCGACCCGGGCAACGCCGCCTCGGCGATCACGGTGGGCTCGGTGCATCGCTACAAGCCGCACACCTACGGCGTCAGCTTCGATTCCTCCAAAGGCCCGACGCTGGATGGGCGAAAGAAGCCGGACCTGGTGGCTCCCGGTGAGCGCATTACCTCGGCCGCGACAGGTTCGTTCGTTGCCGGCGTGGACGTTCTGGAGCCGCACAACCCCAAGCACCTGGCCCGCTACCGCGAAGACAGCGGAACATCGATGGCCGCCGCGCACGTGTCGGGGGCGATCGCGGCGTTCATGTCGGCCCGCACCGAATACATCGGACAGCCGCAACTGATCAAGCAACTACTCATGGACAGCGCCACCGATTTGGGCCGCCACGAGTTCTACCAGGGCGCCGGTCTGATCGACCTCATGCGCGCCCTGTCCAACGTCTAGCCGAAGCCGAGGTTCAACGCCATGACAACCATCCACGGATTGCCTTACTACGAAGTCGATTTCAACGCCGACGGCAGCCTCAACACAGCCACCGGCGCCGGTGCCGGCGGCCTGCCGGAGGTGATCGCCGCCGGCGGCATCACCGACCTGTTCGTGTTCTCTCACGGATGGAACAACGGCGTCGACTCCGCCCGCGACCTGTACGCGGCGATGTTCGGGCTGCTCGCAGACCAGCTGGGGGCCCGGACCGCCACCAGCGCCGCAGCCGGAATCATCTGGCCCTCATTGCTATTCCCCGACGACGATCCCGTCACCGCCAAGCCGGTACCATCCACCGGCGCCGAACTGGCGACCGCCCTGAGTCCGGCTTTCCCCGAGCAACAGCAGGACCTGACCACGATGGGCGCGCTGCTGGACCAAAAGCCGCAGGACCCGGACAAGCTGAGCCAATTCCACACGCTGGCCGGCGCTTTGGTGACAACGCAGTCGAACGCGGTGGAGGACCTCGGCGAAAACGCGTTCCTCCAGGATCCCACTGCCACCGTGCTGTCCTACGCCGGCGCGATGGCGCCGAAGGCCGCGAGCGGCGCCATGGGCGGCGCCAATCCGTTCACGACCATGTGGTCGGGAGCCCGGGAGGTGTTGCGCACCCTGAGCTATTACGAGATGAAAAACCGGGCCGGTGTGGTCGGTCAACAGGGGTTGGGCCCACTGCTGGCCGACCTGGCACAGCGTGACGCCACGCTGCGGATTCATTTGATGGGCCACAGCTTTGGCGCGCGGCTGGTGTCCTACGCGTTGGCCGGCCTCGGCGACGGGCATACCGGCGAAAACAGTCCGGTGAAGTCGCTGACCCTGATCCAGGGCGCGTTCTCCCACTTCAGCTTCGCCGACACCCTGCCGTTCGACCCGGGCCGCTCCGGTGCCCTATCCGGCTATGGCGACCGGGTCGACGGTCCGTTGCTGTCGACGTTCACCGCCGCCGACCGCGCCGTCGGATGGTGGTATCCGACGGCGAGCATGCTCAGCCGCCAAGACAGCGAGTCCGCGGCCGACCTGACCTACCGGTGGGGAGCGATGGGCCACGACGGATATCAGCGCGACCCCGCCCCCATCAAGGTGCCACTGGCGCCAGTGGGCTCACGATACGGGTTTGAGTCCGGCAAGTTCTACGCGCTGGACAGCAACCAGATCATCTGCGCCAACCAGTCGGCGTTCAGCGGCGCGCACAGTGACATCCGCCATCCCGAGGTGCTCTGGGCGGTCCTGGATGCCGCCGGTCTGTCCGCCTGAGAGCCCGAACCGAGTAGCGCACTACGCTATCGACCGAAGTGCGGGTGCGGACAGCATCGAGGGCAACCAGCACGCCAACCGCTGGCGAATTGCAAGCCCCGAAAGGCGACAGCCGTGCCCGCAACCATCGTTTTCGACCAGCAGGTCACCTTCGTCACCGATCCGGTAAATCCCTGCGCTGGCGGCGATTTCACCGTCTTCTGGCAGGAAAAGAATGTCGGCGCCGACACCTCCACCGACTACCAGGACATCTTCGACCTCGATGATCAGGGCAGCGGCGACAGCCAATCACTGTCGTGCGATCCGCTGCTGCCTGGGCAGAGCGCGATGCGGTCGCTGACGTTCAACCTGCCCGCGGGCGACTATCGGATGAGCCTGGTTATCAATGGATCCGGCCCGATCGATCTGGGCAACGTCATCGTCGGCGAATGCTCGGTCGCCGCGCAGCCCTAGTTCACCGGCACGACATCCGACGACGCCGGCCACGCCTCACTTTCAGTTCACCCACCAGGAGTATTCATGACCAGTTCTGAAACCACCGCCGCCGCAACACCGATCGACCAGATCCGGACGCTGGCATTTCACAACGAATCGATCGGCATGGGATTCAACAGCCATACCGGCCAGGCCGTGGGCACCGCCCTGCAAGGTTTCACCGTCGGCGCCGATCCGGCCGCCTCCGGTCAGGAAGTAACTGCGGAGATCACCATCGTCAACTCGCAGGAAGAACTCATGGACAAGATGTCGATGTCCTTTTCTCTGCAAGGCCGCTACGAGTTCTTCTCAGCCTCAGCCAAAGCCAGCTTCTCCGAGCAAACCAACATCAACTCGACCTCGACGTTCCTACTTGCTCGATGCGTGGTGAAGAATCCGTTGACCCGCGGCCAAAACTTCGTTGTCAAACCGGATGCCGCAGCTTTGCTGAACACGAGTGAGGGTGAAGATACCTTCACCCGCGCGTTCGGCGACAGCTTCGTGCGCGGCCTGCAGACCGGAGGCGAGTTCTACGCGGTCATCCGCATCACCTCCCAGTCGACGGTGACCCAGACGAACCTGGCGACCTCACTGAACGCCGCGGCCGACATGCTGGTCGCCTCGGCGGACTTCAAAGCACAGTTCAACACCGCCAACACCAGCGCCGCGACCCGATCGGAATACACCGCGACGATGTATCAACGCGCCGGGAGCGGAGAGACCATCTCCCCGACGGTCACCATCGACGAGATTGCCGCGCGCTACCACCAATTCCCGCAGATCGCCAAGGACAACCCGGTCGCGTTCGAAACCGAGGTGGCCACCTACGACACGCTGCCCCTGCCCCTGCCTACTCCCGAGGAGCGCGACGACTTCCGGGCCGCCCTCGCCGACGCCCGCGACCACAAGATGCGCTACATCCAATCCCGCAACGACGCAGATTTCGCCCGGACGAACCCCCAATTCTTCACCGGCCTTCCTCCCAACGCCGTGCTGGCCGCCGCGTCGGCGAGTTACACCGCGCTGATCAACGCGGTGATCGACCACGCGGTGCGGCTGTCGAAGGGCCAATTCGACTCGCCCCAATTTTTCGACCCGCAGAAATGCACACCGCCGCTGACCGAGCCGCAGCCCATCATCTTCACCCGTGCCCCGGCACCGCCGGCGCCGGTGACCCCGCCGGGCCCGGGCTGGAAGACGAGCACGATCGACACCAAGGGCGCGATGTTCCCCGTCGACGCCTATGTCAGCCCCAACGGTGTCGTGGTGGACAACCAGGGCCGGATGACGGTGCTGCCGGTTAACGGCCAGGCCCTGTCGACCGTCTCCGGGGCCAGCTTCCATCCGGGCGGCTTCGCCAACCAGATCACCGAACTCGACGCCACCGACGACGGGCTGCTGGCCGTCGATGTGAACGGCGCGCTCACCGTCGTGTGGGCGCCGCGCGGGCAGTCACCGAACCAGATCGCCCAGCTCGGCGGGGGCGGGTTCGCGCCCGGCGGTCACGTCACCCGCCCGTTCGTCTCGGTGTGCCTGACCGTGAACGCCGACGGTGTGCTCAAGGTGATCTGGTTGCCGGCGGCCCAGCCGTTCGGCCAGGCCACCATCCAGGCGGTCGCCGGGGCGAAGTTCGTCGCCGGCCAGCCGATGACCATGCCGATGGAGGTCGCCGCCGGCACCTTGTCGACACTGGCCATCGACGCAAACGGAACCCTGATGGAGGTTGTGATCAGCGAAACCCCGGCGCCGCCGTCCGTGCGTCCGGTTGTCGGCGCGCCGGCATTCCCGCCGGGCGCCCGAATCAGCAAGCCGACCGTCTTCGATGTTCAGACCGCCTTCTGTGTGGACACCCAGGGCCGATTGACCGGCATCTTCCGCGCGCCCAACCAGGGCTGGGCGACCCAGCCGGTGACCCCGCCGGGTGCCTATGCCCAGGGCGCATTCATCAGCGACCTGGCAGGGGTGACTTTCCGGCCGCCCGGTGCCCCGCAGCCGGTGCTCGCGCCGCTGAGGAGTGCCTTCGCCGTCAACGCCGCCGGTGCGCTCACGGTGATCTCGATGCGGGCCAAGACCGAGTTCGACTCCCCGCGAATCGACGTGCTCGCGGGGGCGAGCTTCCCCACGACCGCTCGGCCCGTGGCTGCGCTGGCCAGCAACAACAGTGAGGTGGTCGGCTTCGCCGTCGACAACGACGGCCGCGTCATGCAGTACACCTTCAGCGGCCAAACCCAATCCTGGGAACTGTCACCTATTTCGGAGGCCCTGTTCCCGCCCGGCGGCGCCGTGAGCGACCATTTCGGCTTTCCTAACCAGTGCGTCGTCATCGACAAGGATGGCCTGGCCCACGTCATCGCCTTCCAGTGAACGGGCGAGGATCGCAACGACATCCGGCCACTCCGCGAAATCTGAAGCCCGAAAACACGAAAGCGCGGTAGCCGTCGACCGGCTACTCGCGCAATATTCGGGCGACGGGAATTCGCTACAGGATTCGGTGGCTCGCCCTGCCTACCTGGTATCCCATCGGGAAGGACTTCTCGATGACCTGCAGCTGGTGATCCACCCTGGACTCCAGCTCGAGCACCACGCAGCTATCGCTGAAGGATTTCGATTCGAGAACTATGTACCGCTGACCACAATCGGTGATCGGGTCGCCCGAGTGCAAGTTCTCGACCGACACCGACTCCGGAGTTACATCTGCCTCCATTCCTGACACGTTAGGTCAATTCCGCAAGTGAGGGAATAGACCGTTACGTGCGGTCGGCTTGGCGCTGACCCGCGCCGAGCGTAACGCCACGGCGAACAAACCGGCAGAATGTCGCCGTGACGTTACATTCGCGGGCACGGTCGTTGGTGTTCGTCCACGCCGATCGGACACTGAGCGAACACGTGCCCGCGCCACCCGACGCCGTCCGCGGCTTCTACGTGGATCTGGACAACATCAAGCTGGTGCATCCGCTGATCGTGTCCGTGGAAACGGTGTCCCGCAGCGAAACCCCCGACGGCTATCAGCAGGCCTACCGCGTCGTCGACCGGATCCCATTGGGGCCGTTCACCATTCGCACCGGGTATCACGCCCGGCTGCGGGTGCCCGTCAGCGGCGACGTGCTGACCGAGGCCGACCAGTCACCCGGGGTCCGGTTGCGCGGCACGGTGAGTTTCGATCCGGTCGACGGCGGCACCCGGATCACCGAGCGGATTTCGATCACCGCCCCGCGGCTGTTGGCCGGGGTGACCATCCGCGAAGCGGTCAAGGCGCACGTCAAGATGCTTGCCGGCATCCGCGGGCACTTCGAGTCCGGTTGAGCCGCTGGGACGAGTCCGCGCCCGTGGTCATACGCCGGCGAAATCGATGACGCCGCGAATGTTGCGGCCCTCGCGCAGGTCTGCCATCGCCTCGTTGATCTGGTCGAGCCGATAGTGGCGGGTGACCAACTCGTCGAGTTTCACCGCGCCGGCCTGATACAGCGACAACAGCATCGGCACGCTGGTGCGCGGATTCATCCCGCCGTACAGCGCGCCGCGCAGTTGTTTGGCCGACAGCGTCATCTCCTGCAGCACCAGCGGAACCGGCGGTTCGGTGAACGGGGTGATGCCGGTGAGCACGCAGACCCCGCCCTTGCGCAGCAGCGCCATCGCCAGCGGCAGCAAGTCGACATGCACCACGCCGGGGCAGACGACGACGCGGTCCGCCATCAGCCCCGCGGTGATCTCGTTGACCAGCGGTATCGCGTCCTGCGCGGAGGCGGCGGTGTGGGTGGCGCCGAAGATCTTGGCCGAATCCCGCTTGGAGTCAACCGGATCCACCGCGACGACGTACTTCGCACCCACGGCGCGCGCCCCTTGCAGGGCGTTCATCCCGACACCACCGGCGCCGAGGACGACGACGGTGTCGCCCGGTTCGGTGCCCGCCGAGACCGTCGCGGAGCCCCAGCCGGTGCTGACCCCGCACGAGACGAGCGAAGCGGCATGGAACGGGATCGCGTCGTCGATCTTGATGACCGACCTCTCCGAGAGCACCGCATATTCGGCGAACGTGCCGAGTTGCCCGTAGGCCAGCAAGTCTTCGTCGCCCAGGTGCCGCCGGCAGGTTCCGTCGGTCGGCATCTCCCGGACGAACAGGCTCGCCCCGATGTCGCAGATGTAGCTCTGGCCGTTCACGCAGAAGCGGCAACTGCCGCACGCCGGAATGAACGAAAGCGCCACATGGTCCCCCGGCCGCACCGACGTCACGCCGGACCCCACCTCTTCGACGACACCGGCACCCTCGTGCCCGCCGAGCAGCGGGAACCAGTCCGGCGCCGGCTGGCCGCTGGCGGCGATCGCCTCGGCCGTCGGGACCACGTCGCCGGTGAACAGATGGTCGTCGGAGTGGCAGATTCCGGCGACAGCCATCCGGACCATGACTTCACCCGCGTGCGGCGGGTCCAGCTCGATCTCGCGGATCTCCCAATCCTGGCCGACCCCGCGGATGACAGCGGCACGACATTTCATTTGCGACCTCCCTTTCGTGGCGTGGCGGGGCTCAGCGCGCCAGGCTCGCCCGTAGTTCACGCTTGAGCACCTTGCCGTAGCTGTTCTTCGGTAACTCGTCGACGAATTCGTAACGCTTGGGCCGTTTGAAGCGGGCGATGCGCTCCAGCAGATGGGCGTCCAGCGCCGCGGGTTCGACCGCGCCGACGATGAACGCCACCACCACCTCACCCCACTCCTCGTCGGGGGTGCCCACCACGCACGCCTCGGCGACGCCGGGATGCTCGAGCAGCACCTCCTCGACCTCCCGCGGGTAGATGTTGCTGCCGCCGCTGATGACGACGTCCTTCGACCGATCCCGCAGGGTGAGGTAACCGCGCCCATCGAACGAACCCATATCGCCGGTGTAGAGCCAGCCGTCGTTGAGCGCGCTGCGGGTCGCCTCGTCGTTGTGCCAGTATCCGGACATGACCGCGTCGCCGCGGCAGACGATTTCGCCGATCTCGCCGACGGGCGCCGGGCTGCCGTCGGCGCGCAGCACCGCGACCTCCATGCCCGACCGCGCATACCCGACCGATCCCAGGATCGCGTCGTCGTCCGACTCGTGATCGGCGCGGCGCAGTCCGGTGATGGTCATCGGTGATTCGCCCTGCCCGTAGATCTGCGCGAAGATCGGACCGAATGCCGTGATCGCCTTGCGCAGGCTTTCGACGTACATGGGTCCGCCGCCGTAGACGATCGTCCGCAGATTGGCCGGGCGGCCGCGGCCCGTATCCACCAGCCGTTGCACCATCGTCGGCGCCAGGAACGCGCTGGCGCCCGGGTGGTGTGCGCAGAGGTCGAGGAACTCGTCGGGATCGAATGCGCCCGAGGCGGGCAGGATTTGCCGCGCACCGCGCAGCGTGTACGGCAGGATGTAAAGTCCCGAGCCGTGCGACATCGGCGCGGCATGCACCAGGCTGCAGTTCTCGTCCGGATCGTCGATGTCGGCGAGGTGGGCGACCGTCATCGCCGTGAGGTTGCGGTGCGAGAGCATCGCCCCCTTCGACCGGCCGGTGGTTCCGCTGGTGTAGAACAGCCACGCCAGCGCCGAGGGGTCCGTGCGCGGCGGCCGCGCCGGGGCGACGACGAACCGCCGCGAATAGTCCTCGGAATCAAGGATTTCCGTGGGCGCCGCGGTCATCGGGGCGAGCTCGGCACCGATGGCCGACGACGCGAATACCCTAGCGGCGCCGGCGTCCTCGAGGATCTGCGCCATCTCGCGCGGGTGCAGCTTGTAGTTGATCGGGACGACGACACATTCGGCCGCCCAGATCGCGAACATCAGCTCGACGATCTCGGGGCGGTTGTGGGCCGCGATCGCGACACGAGCGCCCGCGCCGTGCTGCCCGCGGATCGACGCGGCCAGCCGTAACGCCCGGTCCCGCAACTCGATCCAGGTGCACACCCGGCGTTCCCCGACGTACAGCGCGCCGCGGTCGGGGAACCGGCTCGCGGCCTGGTCGAGCATGGCGAACAGATTCATTGCTCGGTCCACCGCGACGACAGCCCGAACTCGGAGAGGTACTTCGTCGAGCTCCAGCCGCCGTCGACGACGATCGTCTGGCCGTTGATGAAACTGCCACCCGACGAACACAGAAAGGCGACCGTGCTGGCGATGTCGTCGATGCGGCCCAACCGCTGATGCGGCGTCATCTCGGTGTTGATCTTGCGGAATCGCTCGTCCTCCAAGCGCTTCTCCACCATCGGCGTCACCGTCACCCCGGGGGCGACGGCGTTGCAGCGAATGCCGGACGCGCCGTACTGACAGGCGATGTGGGTGGTCAGCGCGGTCAGGCCGCCCTTGGCGGCCGAATACGCGCCGCCGCGCAGGCCGCCGACGACGGCGAAGGTCGAGGTGACGTTGATGATCGCCGACCCGGGTCCCATGTGTGGCAACACGTCGCGCGCCAGCCGAAACGGTGCCCGCAGCATCAAACCCAGGAAGTAGTCCAGGGTTTCGTCGTCGGTCTCGTGCAGCGGCTTGGGGCTACCGACTCCGGCGTTGTTGATCAGGAAGTCGATGTGGCCCCACCGGTCGACCGCGAGGTCCACGATGCGGCCCGGCGCGTCGTCGTCGGTCAGGTCGACCGCCAGCGTTGCGACGCGATCCGGATCACCGACCGCCCTTGCCAGTTCGGCCAGCCGACCTTCGTCGCGGCCGGTGCCGAGGACCGCCATGCCCATCTCGGCGAGCTTCGTCGCGCACCCCAAGCCGATACCGCTGCTCGCGCCAGTGACGATTGCGACCTGCATCTCACCCATCCTTCGTCAACTCCTGCGCCAAGGCCGCGCGGATCCGATGCTTGAGAACCTTGCCCGCGTCGTTCTTCGGCAGGGCATCCCAGATCACGACCTGTTCGGGCGCCTTGAATTTGGCGACGCCCTTGCTCACCAACAGCGCAAGCAAACTCGCGACATCCGGGGTCGCCACACCGGTGGGAACGATCACCGCACAGGCCCGCTCTCCGGTACGGTCGTCGGGCAGCCCGACGACCGCGATCTCGGCGATGCCCGGATGGTCGGCGAGCAGGTCCTCGACCTCCTTGGCCGAAATGTTTTCGCCGCTGCGGATGATGACGTCCTTGGCGCGGCCGGTCACCACCAGGTACTCGTCTTGCGAACCGGATGAGACCCAGCGTCCGAGATCGCCGGTGCGGAAAAAGCCTGCGGCATCGAAAGATTCGGCGCCATCCTCGGGATGAAGATAACCGTGCAGCATCTGCGGGCCGCGCACACAGATCTCCCCGTCACCGGTGGGCGCGGTCTCATGGGCGACGAGCTTGATCTCGGCGATCCCGGGCCGGCCGTCGGTGTCCGCCGCGGCACCGGCCTCGTCGGGCCGGGGAGCACCGACGGTCGCGACGGGCACTTCCGTGCAGCCGTACACCCGGGTGATCACCGCGCGATCGAAATACCCTGCGGCGCGGCGGATCAACGACGGCGACACCGACGCGCCGCCGCAGATGAACACCTTCAGGTCCGGCAGACGGGTGCCGGCGCGCTCGGCGGCCGACAGCAGCTGCTGCAGAAACGGCGTCGCACCGGCCATGTGGGTACACCGCTGCGAGTCCATCAGCGTGACCGCCTCCGCGGCGTTCCACCGGTCCATCAACACCGCGGTGGTGCCCAGCAGCAGTGGGCATTCGAAGGCGTATATCGAGCCGCCGATGTGGGCGACCGGCGATGGCACCAGGAAGGTGTCACCCGGCGCGATCATCCAATGTTCGCGGATCTGGCAGATCAGCGCGTGCATTGAGTTATGGGTGTGCAGCACGCCTTTAGGGCGACTCGTGGTGCCCGACGTGTAGAGCACCATGCGCACGGAGTCGGGATCCAGCGCCGGCAGCGCAGCGGCGTCGGAGGGCGGCTGCTGCAGCAGTGACCCGTACGGTGTGTGCGGACCGGCGTCACCGCGCAGCACCACCACCTCCGGCGCGCTGCTCATTGGCGTCGTCACGCGTTCGATCATCGCCGCGTAGTCGTGGCCGCCGTAGTTTTGCGGGACGAAAAGCAGTGCGGTGCCGGCATCGTCGAGGATGAAGCGCAGGTCGTGGTCGCGCAGCGACGGCAGGATCGGGTTCACCACCATCCCGGCGAGGGTTGCGCCCAGGTAGATGACGGCGGACTCGTGCCAGTTCGGCAGCATGAACGACACGACGCTGCCCGTCGGCATGCGCGCCGACAGGGCGACCGCGAGCGCGTTGGCCTGGGCGTAGAGCGTGGCGCAGTCCACCCGAGTATCGCCGTCCACCAAGGTGATTCGCCGGGGAGAGGCCTGGGCGGCCGCGCGCAGCGCGTCAGCCAGCGTGGTGTGCACCCATAAGCCGCGCCGGTATGCCTCCGACGCATAGGGCGCGTGGGCCCTCACCGCGGCCTCATCCGGGGCGGCCTATTCATCGACGCGACGCATGGTCATCGCGTACCGAAACCTCGACGACAGGTGGGTGTTGATCGTCACCTGGGCCACCTCACCGTCGGAGGTCGTGTAGGTGCGCCGCATCTGCAGCGCGGCCGTCCCCGCTTCCGCACCGAGTCCGTCGGCCAGTTCGGGTGACAGCAGGACGGCGGCGATCTCCTGGTGCAACTGGGCGACGCTCACGCCGAACAGATCCTCGATCAACGGAAAGATCGGGCCGACGTGGCGCTGCAGCAGCCTGCCGACGGCGGCGAAACTGCGGTTGATGTAGTACTCCGTTCGGCACATCGGCACCGACGCGCCGTCGGCCTGCCGATAACCGCGCACCGACAACCACTGGGAGCCGGCCTCGAGACCGGTGCGAGCGGCGAGCTCGTCATCGATCGTCACCATCGCGTTGGATTCGATGGTCAGTTGCGCGCCGGCAGCGAACGCGAGCAGGTCGTCGATCGACAGCGCGTCCTGGGCATAGGAACTCGACGCCGGCCGGGGTACCACCCGGGTGCCCGCCCTCGGCCGGGATGCGACCAGATTGTCCTCGCGCAGCCGGCGCAGTGCCTCGCGGATGGTGTAGCGGCTCACCGCGAAGCGCTCGCACAGCTGGTGTTCGGTGGGCAATTGCGACCCCACCGGGTAGACGCCGTCGACGATCTCCTTGCGCAGCGTGCGCGCGATCTGGAGGTAGCGGTGGTCGCCGGCCACGGCCTGGGGCATCAGGGACCGCCCGGGGTCGGGCGCAAGGCCAGCACGCTGCCGTCGCCGTCGGCCGAGACGTACAGCGTCCCGTCGCCCGCGGCGGTGATGCCGGCGAACGGGCCCTGCGGCCCGGAGAACGGCGGCATCCCGCGCAGCGGTTTGGGCGTCACACCCGGCGGGGGACCAACCGGCAGACCGGATGCGATGGTTCGCCGCGCGTTGGTGCTCAGGTCGAACGCGACCAGCTCCTTGGCGCCGGCGTCGACGACGTAGAGCACTTCTCCGCGGACCAGAATGCCCTGGGGCCGTCGCAGATCGGCGACGACCGTGTCGGGGCTCGAGCCGTTCACCCGCACCACCCGGCCGGCTCCGGCCTCCGCCACCAGGGCGGACCCGTCCGCGCCGATCGCGACGCCGACCGGGTCGCGCAGCCCGGTCGCCAGCACCTCGACGCCGCCGGACTTCCATGACAGCACCCGCCCGGTGCCCAGCTCGGCGAACACCACACCGCCCGGGCTCAGGGCCACACCGTAGAGCTGGTCGAAACCGTCTGCGAGCACATCCGTTTCGTTGGCCTCCGGCCGATACCGGCCGACTTGGCCGCCGGAGGTCGTCACGACGAACTCACCGGGCCCGCTCGCCGCAATGCCGCGCAGGAATCCGGGGTATCCGGGGCTGAACAACATCCCGGCGGTGTGCAGGGACCCGTCGGGCAGGGCGACGTAGAAGTACGTGCCGTCGGCGATGTAGAGCTGCCCGTCGTGGCCCACCGCCAGATCAAGCGGCCAGTTGAGGCCGCCCGCCAGTACGGATTGCGTTGTGCCGTCCGGTGATATCTCGGTGATCTCGCCGGTGAAGTTGGAAACGAACAACCGATCGCCGACGAAGGTGCAGTTGTCCAGCCCCGGGTTCAGCTGGGCGATCAGGCGCTGTTCGCCGCTGCGCGGATCGATGCGCTGCACCTGTCCGGTTGCCACCTGCGTCGAGACGATGTGGCCCTGGGTGTCGAACTTGACCGAATCGGGCACACCGAGACCGGTTGCCACGCATTGCGGTTCGCCCCCGTCGGGGTCGACGCGCCAGATTTCGTTGGCCCCCATCACCGGGAAGTACAGCAGCCCGTCCGGGCCGACCTCCATCGCGTTCGGTGAGGGCACGTTCTCCAAGAGCACCCGTGGTGGCCCGCCAGCCAGGTCGAATTCCAGCAGCCGTCCGCCTTCACGGCATTCACCGATGAACAACCGGTCCCGATAAAAGGTGATCCCGTTGGCCGACGGCACGTCGTCGCGCAGGACGCGCGTTCGGCCGCCGGTGTCGCGCACGCTGACCCGGCCGTCCATCACCTCGGTGGCGTAGAGGTTGCCGGCGGCGTCGAACGCGACGTCGTCGGGCGCCACGATGTCGCCGCCCTTGGGGCTGGCGGTCACCAGTTCCCCGGTGCGGTGGTCCAGCGCGCTGATCTGGCTGCCGGTCACCTGGGCGATGTAGATGCGACCGTCCGGGCCGGTGCGCAGACCGTTGGCTCCGAAGAGCCGGCTGGGCGCGGTGACCCGTTCGAGCTCCCAGCCCTCGGCGACGTCGATGCGATGCGCCACTGGGTACCGCGATGGCTGCGTTGAGATGGGCATGGCTCGCCGAGGTCCTTCCGTCAGCCGTTTGGCTGGACGCTATCAATTCCTCCTAGTCCAGACAATAGCCGCCAAAGCGCGGCGAACCGACCTTGACAGCGAAGTCCACCGATCGGAATAGTGTTCTCCAACGGGCAGAATGGGATATTTTGTCCGGACAAAAGGTTACCGATGCCGCCGTGGGTGACGCGACGCCAGGCGGCAGGGGAAAGCAGGTCATGGCCAATCACGGGGATCTCCTAGGACTCGACGGGCGCGTCGTCGTGGTTTCCGGCGCCGGTGGCGGTGGCATCGGCACGACCGTCACGGCCATGACCGCCCGGGCCGGGGCCACCGTGATCGCGGTGAGCCGGTCGAAGGAAAACCTCGACGAACACATCGCCCCGCTGGCACAGCAGGGCCTGCCCGTGCTGCCCCTCGCCGCCGACGCGTCGACCGACGAGGGCATCGCCGCGGTGCTCGACCACGCGCGCCGTGCCGGCGGCGACCTGTACGGGCTGGTCAATGTCGCCGGCGGCGCCGAGCCGTCGACGTGGATGCCGTCCACCCGGGTGGCGCGCGGTGACTGGCGCAAGATCTTCGCCGACAACCTCGAAACGGCCTTCTTCATGAGCCAGGCCGTGGCGGGCGAGCTCGTCGCGCGGCACCAGCCGGGATCGATCGTGTCGATCTCCTCGATCAGCGGCATGAACACCGCGCCGTTCCACATCGCCTACGGCACGGCCAAGGCCGCGATTGTGGCGATGACCCGCACGATGGCACTCGAGTTGGCGGTGGCTGGCATTCGGGTCAATGCCGTCGCGCCCGGCGTCACCGAGACGGCGGCCTCGCGCACGTACGTCGACGAGGATCCCGATCGCGACCGGCAGGCGATCGCAATGGGCCGCCGCGGCCGGCCCGAAGAGCAGGCCGGCGCCATCCTGTTCCTGCTCTCGAAGATGTCGAGCTACATCACCGGCCAGACGCTGCTCGTCGACGGCGGGCTGGACCTCAAGTGGAGCCACCTCGGCGCAGACAACACTTCGCTATTCCTCAAGGACGAATCCTTCCGCGCGGCAATCAGGAGGATGTGATGACCGATCTGGCCAAGGGCGCGAATCCCGAAGCGCCCGAGGAACTCTCGGCACCGATGACCATCGGCGTGGAGGCCTACATCTCCGAGGACTACGCCCGCGCCGAGCGGGACAAGCTGTGGCGCAAGGTATGGCAGCAGGTGGGCCGGGTCGAGGAGCTGCCGGAGGTGGGTAGCTACTTGACCTACGACATCCTCGACGATTCGATCATCGTGGTCCGCACCGGCGCAGCAGAATTCCACGCCCACCACAACGTGTGCATGCACCGCGGCCGCCGGCTGATCGACACCCCCGACGGCGCCAAGAACGCCTGCGCGCGTACCCGAAAGTCGTTCGTCTGCGGCTTCCACGGCTGGACCTACGGCCTGGACGGCGCGTGCACCCATATTCGCGAACAGCAGGACTGGCAGGGCACGCTCACCCCCGACAACACCCACCTGCGTCCGGTGCGGGTCGATACCTGGGGTGGCTGGTTGTGGATCAACATGGACCCCGACTGCGAGCCGCTCGCCGATTTCCTGTTCCCCGCCGCGAAGATCCTCGACCCGTTCGGGCTGGAGAACATGCGCTACAAGTGGCGCAAGTGGCTCTCGTTCGATTGCAACTGGAAGGTCGCGCTGGAGGCCTTCAACGAGACCTACCACGTCTACACCACACATCCCGAGTTCAACAGGTTCGGCGAGTTCAAGGGGTGGGCGAAAGCCCAAGGCAAGCACAGCCACATCGGCTATGACGCGCCCGAGGACATGGAGGCCACCAAGTCCAAGATCCGGCTCGGCATCGGCGCCGATCCCCGCGTGTCGACCGCCGAGATGCAGGTGTACACGATGGAGGAAACCAACGCCACCACCACCCAGACGCTGGTGAACGCCGCCAAGCGACTGGTCGACGAGCTGCCCGAGGGGACACCGGCCGACAAGGTCCTCGAGCACTGGCTGGCCTCGGCGCGCCGCGACGACGAGGCCCGCGGCGTGATCTGGCCGACGATCCCCGCCGACATCCTGGGGCAGGCCGGGACCGCATGGCAGATCTTCCCGAACTTCCAGATCGGCCAGGGCCTGACCAGCGCGCTGTGCTACGGCGCGCGACCGCATCCCAGCTACAACCCGGACAAGTGCATCTTCGAGGTGTCGGTCTTCGAGCTGTACCCCAAAGGCCAAGAGCCGCAGACGGAATGGGAATACACTCCGGTCGGGGACCCCAGGTGGCGATCGGTGCTGCCGCAGGACTTCTCCAACATGGCCGCCGTGCAGCAGGGCATGAAGTCTTTTGCCTTCCCCGGCACCAAGCCCAACCCGTACCGCGAGCGCAGCACGGTCAATCTGCACTACCAGTTGTCCAGGTACATGGGCACCGGTGAGCCCCGAGAGCTTTCAGACAAGGAGCGCCCCCAGGCATGACCCCTGAGATGGAAAAGCACCAAGACGGTTGCGGGCCCACCCAGACACCCGAGGACGTCGACATCGACGCGCTGCGCGAGAAGTACGCCTGGGAGCGCGAAAAGCGGCTGCGCAAGGAAGGTTCCAAGCAGTACATCGAGTTGGAGGACGACTTCGCCGGCTACTACGAAGTCGACCCGTACACACCCGTGTCCCCGCGCGAGCCGATTCGCGAGGACATCGACGTCGCGGTGCTGGGCGGTGGCTTCGGGGGCCTGCTGTCGGCGGCCTACCTCAAGAAAGCGGGCGTCGACGACGTCCGCGTCATCGAACTCGGCGGCGACTTCGGCGGCGTCTGGTACTGGAACCGTTACCCCGGCATCCAGTGCGACAACGAATCATACTGCTACATACCACTTCTCGAAGAGCTAGACTTCATGCCGTCGAAGAAATTCGCTGACGGCGCCGAGATCTACCAGCACTGCCGCAACATCGGCAAGCACTTCGGCCTCTACGATTCGGCGATCTTCTCCACCCAGGTCCGCGACCTGCGGTGGGACGAAGAGATCAAGCGCTGGCGGATCAGCACCAACCGCGACGACGACATCCGCGCCCGCTTCGTCGTGCTGGCCTCGGGCCCGTTCCACCGCCCGAAGCTGCCCGGCATTCCCGGGATCAAGGACTTCAAGGGCCATGCGTTCCACTCGTCGCGGTGGGACTACGACTACACGGGCGGCGACACCAGCGGCAACCTGCACAAGCTCGCCGACAAGAAGGTCGCCGTGATCGGCACCGGCGCCACCGCGATCCAGATCGTCCCGTTCCTGGCGCGAGACGCCCAGCATCTCTACGTTTTCCAGCGCACCCCCTCGACGGTCGACGAGCGCAACAACGCGCCCACCGACCCGGAATGGGTGAAGACCCTGCGGCCGGGCTGGCAGCGGGAGCGCCAGCGCAACTTCCACTCCTGGACGTTCGAGGGCATGGCGCTGGGCCAGCCGGATCTGGTGTGCGACTTCTGGACCGAGCTCGGACGCAACACCGCCGCCCGGGTGCTCGCCCTGCCCGACCCCGCGGCCATGACGCCCGAGCAGTTCATGGCGATTCGGGAGGAAGAGGATTACAAATTGATGGAGCGGCTGCGCCGCCGCATCGACGCGCTGGTCGAGGATCCGCAGACCGCCGAGGCGCTCAAGCCCTATTACCGATTCCTGTGCAAGCGGCCGCTGTCCAACGACGAGTACCTGCCAATGTTCAACCGGCCCAACGTCACCCTCGTCGACGTCTCCGATTCCAAAGGCGTGGAACGCATTACCGAAAAGGGCTTGGTGGCCAACGGTATCGAGTACGAGGTCGACTGCATCATCTACGCGAGCGGCTTTGAGATCACCACCGAGATCAGCCGCCGCTACTCGATCGAGGCCATCCAGGGACGGGACGGGCTGTCGCTGTTCGACTACTGGAGAGACGGCTACAAGACGCTGCACGGGATGACCAGCCGAGGATTCCCCAACCAGTTCTATACCGGCTTCACCCAGGTCGGCATCTCCGCCAACATCGCGGCCAACTACGAGCTGCAGGGCGAGCACATCGCGTACATCATCGCCGAGGCGCTGAAGCGCGGAGCTACCACCGTGGAACCCAGCCAAGCGGCGCAGGAGCAGTGGTGCGCGACGATCCGGGAAACCGCGATCGACAATTCGGCGTTCGACGCCCAGTGCACGCCCGGCTATTACAACAACGAAGGCGGTGGCGGGGGCGAGGGGATCCGGTCGCACCTGGGCGAACCGTACGGCCCCGGCTTCTACGCGTTCGAGGACCTGTTGCGGGTCTGGCGCGACAAGGGGGAGCTGGAAGGGTTGGTGCTCGGCGCTTGACCGAAACCGTTGCGCCCCAACTTCGATTCGACGACCGCGTCGCCGTGGTGACCGGCGCGGCCCGCGGGCTGGGCCGTGCGTACGCGCAGCTGCTCGCCTCGCGGGGGGCCAAGGTGGTCGTCAACGACGCCGGCGGCGGCCTCGACGGCGAGGGCGCCGACGCCGGCCCGGCCGAGCAGGTGGTCGGGGAGATCACCGCGGCCGGCGGCGAGGCGGTCGCCTGCGGCGCCTCGGTGGCGACCCGCGACGGCGGCCAGGAGATCATAGCGACCGCGCTCGAGCACTACGGACGCATCGACATATTGATCCACAACGCCGGTAACGTCCGCCGTGGCTCGCTCAAACAGATGAGCTACGACGACTTCGACGCCGTGCTCGACGTGCACCTGCGCGGCGCGTTTCACGTTGTGCGGCCCGCCTTTCCGCTCATGTGCGACGCGGGCTACGGCCGCGTCGTGCTGACGTCGTCGATCGGGGGGCTGTACGGGAACCACGACGTGGCCAACTACGCGGCGGCCAAGGCCGGCGTGATCGGGCTGGCCAATGTCGTCGCGCTGGAGGGTGCCGCGGAGGGGGTGCGGTGCAACGTGATCGTGCCGGCCGCGGTGACGCGCATGGCCGAGGGCATCGACACATCGGCCTATCCGCCGATGGGCGCGGAACTCGTTGCGCCGGTGGTGGGATGGCTTGCGCACGAGTCTTGTTCGGTAACCGGTGAACTGTTCATCGCGCTGGCGGGTCGGGTGGCGCGGGCGGTGATCGCCGAGAGCCCGGGAGTGTGCCGTCCGGCCTGGAGCATCGAAGAGGTCGGCGCCCACCTGGACGCGATCCGATACGCCGAGGCACCGCTGATTTTCCCGGTCGTCCCCGACGGACACAACGAGCACATCCGCTACAGCTTCGAGCTGGCTCAGAGGTTAACCGATCAAGGAGCGCTCAATGGCTAGCCCGACCGGCCCGATGGCGGGGCTGCGCGTCATCGACCTCACCGCGATGGTGATGGGGCCGTACTGCACGCAGATCATGGCCGACATGGGCGCCGACGTCATCAAAGTCGAACCCCCGCAGGGTGATAACACCCGCTACATCTCGGTGGGCCCCGCCCCGGGCATGAGCGGGGTGTTCGTCAACGTCAACCGGGGCAAGCGCAGCGTGGTGCTGGACCTGCAAACCGACGCCGGCGCCGTCAAGCTGCGCGCCCTGGTCGAGACGGCCGACGTGTTCATCCACTCGATGCGGGCCAAGGCGATCGCCAAGCTCGGCTTCGGCTACGACGACGTCGCCGCGATCAATCCCGCTGTCGTCTATACCAATTGCTACGGGTACGGGCGCCGCGGACCCGATCGCGACCGGCCCGCCTACGACGACACCATCCAGGCCGAATGCGGCCTGCCCGCGGTGCAACAACAGTTGACCGGCGAGGCCGACTACGTCGGCACCATCATGGCCGACAAGATCGCCGGGCTGACGGCGCTGTACGCGACGACGATGGCGTTGTTCCATCGCGAACGCACCGGGCAGGGGCAAGAAGTCGAGGTCGCCATGTTCGAAACCATGGCCTCGTTCATGCTCGTCGAACACGCCAACGGCGCCCTGTTCGACCCTCCGCTCGGGCCGGCGGTGTATCCGCGCACCGTGGCGCCCAATCGCCGCCCGTACCGCACCAGCGACGGCCATATCGCCGCGTTGATCTACAACGACAAGCACTGGAACGCGTTCATGAAAGCCGTTCAGCCACCGTGGGCCAGCGAGCTGTATGCCACGCTGGAGCAACGCGCCCGCGAGATCGACACCGTCTACGGGCTGGTGGCCGAGACGATGAAGGAGCGGACCACCGCGGAGTGGCTGGCGCTGTTTCGTGAACTCGAGATACCGGCCGCGCCACTGAACACGCCGGAAGCGCTGTTCGACGACCCGCATCTGAACGCCGTCGGCATGTTCGAGACGGTGGACGGCCCGCACGGGCCGGTGCGGTTCCCGGGGGTGCCCACCTGGTTCTCGCAGACACCGGGCCGGGTCGCGGGGCCGGCTCCGGACCTCGGCGCACACACCGCAGAAGTGCTCGCCGAGCTGGGCTTGGCCGTGGACGCGAACCCGGCATAACGCTTACCAACGAAATATCTTGTCAGCGAAGGAGTTTCCAACGATGGCTGTGCCCGTCTACAAACGCATTCTCGACCTGTTCGAGGCCGAGGGCGTGAACACCCTGTTCGGCATCCCCGACCCGAACTTCGTGCACATGTTCGCCGAGGCGGACGCGCGGGGGTGGTCGGTGGTGGCTCCGCATCACGAACTGAGCGCCGGGTTCATGGCCGAGGCGGCGTCGCGCATGACCGGCAACCCCGGCCTGTGCATCGGCACGCTGGGCCCGGGCATGGCGAACATCGCCGGAGCGATCCAGTGCGCGCTGGTGGAGAACTCGCCGGTGATCTTCCTCGGCGGGCAGCGCGCCCGGGTGACCGAGCGCCGAGTGCGGCGCGGCCGCATCCAATTCGTCCAGCAGGAACCGCTTTTCACCGCGTCGGTGAAGTACAGCAGCTCGATCGAGTACGCCGACCAGACCGACGAGATCATCCACGAGGCCATCCGCAGGGCCATGTCCGGCACGCCCGGTCCGACCTACGTCGAGTTCCCGTCGCACGTCATCCTCGAGGAGCTCGACGTCGACGCCGCCCCGCCACCGTCGGCCTACCGGCTGGTCAACCAGGGCGCCGGCACCCGCGAAGTGGCCGAGGCCGTCAAGCTGATCCGGGCGGCGCAAAGCCCGATCCTGTTGGTCGGCCACGGCGTGCACACCTCCCGCACCCAGCAGCAGGTCAAGGAGCTCGCTGAGCTGATGGCGTGCCCGGTGATCCAGACCTCGGGCGGCACGTCCTACATCCCGGGTCTGCAGGAGCGCACGTTCCCCTACCTGTTCTCGCCCGCGGCCAACGAGGCCGTCGAGGAATCCGATTTGTGCGTCGCGCTGGGCACCGAGCTCGGTGAGCCGATGCACTACGGCCGGACCCAGCACTGGGGCGCCAACAACGCGAACCGCAAGTGGGTGTACGTGGAGCAGGATCCGGCCGCCATCGGCGTCAACCGCCCGGTCGACGTGGCGCTGGTCGGCGATCTGCGTGGTGTGGTGCCGCAGCTGGTGGACGCGCTCAAGGATGCCCCGCGCAAGCCCGCGCCGGAGCTACAGGCTCTGGTCGAAAAGGATGCGAAAGAGCTTGCGGAGGTGGCCGAGTCGGCGCCGTCCGGCCGCTCACCGATCCACCCGGCCCGCTACGTCGTCGAGGCCACCAAGGCGTTCAACGAACTCGACGACGGCATTCTCGTGCGCGACGGCGGCGCGACGGTGATCTTCCAGTGGACCTACTCGCAGTCCAAGCCGCGCGACGTGATCTGGAACCAGAACTTCGGCCACTTGGGCACCGGCCTGCCCTACGCCGTCGGGGCGTCGGTCGCCGAGGGTGGCAAGCGCCCGGTGATGCTGCTGACCAGCGATTCGGCGTTTCTGTTCCACATCGCCGAGCTGGAAACCGCTGCGCGGCAGAATCTTCCGCTGGTGTGCGTGGTGGGCGTCGACCACCAGTGGGGCCTGGAGGTGGGCGTGTACAAGCGCACCTTTTCCCAGCCGTCGCCGCAGCCCGGTGTGCACTGGAGCAAGGACGTCCGGATGGACAAGGTCGCCGAGGGCTTCGGCTGCCACGGTGAGTACGTCGAGAAGGAATCCGAGATCGGCCCGGCGATCGCCCGCGCCTACGCCAGTGGCAAAGTCGGCGTGGTGCACGTATGCATCGACCCGAAGGCCAATTCCGAGGAGATGCCCAAGTACGACCGATTCCGGACCTGGTACGCCGAAGGCACTCAGTAGGGCCCGCAGGAGAAAGAGGATCGATGTCATGCGCGAATACCTGAAGTTCTACATCGACGGACAGTGGGTCGACCCGGTGCGGCCCAACACTTTCGACGTGGAGAACCCGGCGACCGAGCAGGTGTCCGGGAAGATCTCGCTGGGGTCGGCCGCCGATGTCGACGTGGCGGTCAACGCCGCCCGGCGAGCCTTCACCGGCTGGTCGCAAAGCACCCGCGAACAGCGCCTGGACCTGTTGCAGGCGATCCTCGCCGAATACCAGAAGCGCGCGGACGATCTCGCGCAGGCGGTCACCGAGGAAATCGGCGCCCCGCCCTCGCTGGCCGCCGGGCCGCAGGTCTTCCTCGGGATCGGGCATCTGACCACGGCCATCGACGTGCTGAAGAACTTCCCGTTCTCCGAACAGAAGGGCGCGACCCTGATCGCCAAGGAGCCGATCGGCGTCTGCGGTTTGATCACACCCTGGAACTGGCCGATCAACCAGGTCGCGGTCAAGGTCTACCCGGCGCTGGCGACAGGCTGCACCGTCATTCTGAAACCGTCTGAGGTGGCGCCGTATTCGCCCTACATCTTCGCCGAGATCCTGGACGCCGCAGGCGTGCCGGCCGGGGTGTTCAACCTGATCAACGGCGACGGCGCAGGCGTGGGTGTGGCCCTGGCGAGCCATCCCGACATCGACATGGTGTCGTTCACCGGGTCCACCCGCGCCGGTGTCGAGGTCGCCCGGAACGCCGCGCCCACGATCAAGCGAGTCACCCAGGAACTCGGCGGCAAAAGCCCCAACATCGTCCTCGACGACGGTGGCTTCGCCGACGGCGTGCGGGCCGGCGTGGCCAACATGATGCCCAATTCCGGGCAGAGCTGTAACGCGCCGTCGCGCATGCTGGTGCCGAATTCCCGGATGGACGAGGCAATTAGCCTCGCGCGCGAAGCCGCCGAACAGATCGCGGTGGGCAACGGTGCGGCGACGGCGATCGGGCCGGTGGCGTCGAGGACTCAGTTCGAGAAGGTTCAGCGCCTGATCCAGCAGGGCGTCGACGAGGGCGCGACCGTGGTCGCGGGCGGCCCCGGCCGGCCGGCCGGACTGGACAAGGGTTACTACGTCAAGCCGACCGTCTTCGCGCACGTCACCAACGACATGACGATCGCCCGCGAGGAGATCTTCGGGCCGGTGCTGTGCATCCTCGGCTACGACGACCTCGACCACGCCGTCCAGATCGCCAACGACACCGAATACGGTCTGGCCGGCTTCGTGTCGGGGGCCGACCTGGACACCGCGCGCGAGGTCGCCCGCAAGATCCGCGCGGGTTGGGTGACGATCAACCACGCCTTCGACATGAACGCGCCGTTCGGCGGCTATAAGCGCAGCGGCAACGGTCGCGAGTGGAGCGAGTTCGGCTTCCACGAGTACCTGGAAGTCAAGAGCACCCTGGGCTACGCGCCCGACGAGGCCTGACGCGTCGGGCCGAAACCCGAACGCAGCACGACAGAAAACACCTCGCGTGTCCTCCACGTGATCCGGCGGGCCCGCCTCTAGGCTGGCTTGCTGAACTCAACAGGAGGGGCAGCGACGTATCGGCATCAACCATGGCGCCGGGCGAGATGGTAGTTACGGCGCGCTGACAGAAAGCACCGAGCCGGGCGGGTCCCACCCCGCACCGGCTCGTCGTTCTCGGCCCCGATGGGTCGCCCCCGTGCGCCGGGTCGGCCGGCTGGCGATCTGGGACCGGCCGGAGCGGGCCAGCGGAATCCCGGCACTCGACGGGCTGCGCGCGATCGCCGTCGCGCTGGTGCTCATCGGGCACGGCGGCATCCCCGGCGTCACAGGCGGATTCATCGGCGTCGACGTGTTTTTCGTACTCAGCGGTTTCCTGATCACCTCGTTGCTGCTGGACGAGTTGGGGCGCAGCGGTCGCATCGAGTTGACCGGCTTCTGGATTCGGCGCGCGCGACGATTGCTGCCCGCACTGGTGCTGATGGTGCTCACCGTGGCCGCGGCCCGCCAGCTGCTGCCCGACCGGTCGCTGACCGGCCTGCGCGACGACGCCATCGCCGCCTTCGTGTGGATGGCGAACTGGCGCTTCGTCGCCCAGAAGACGGACTACTTTACCCAGGGCGCCCCGCCCTCGCCGCTGCAGCACACCTGGTCCCTGGGGGTGGAGGAGCAGTACTACTTCGTGTGGCCGGTGTTGCTCATCGCGGTCACCCTGTTGCTCGCCGCGCGCGCGAGGCGGCACTCGCGCCGAGCCACGGTCGGCGGCGTGCGGTTCGCCACGTTCCTGATCGCCACCGTGGGCGCGCTGGCCTCCGCGGCGGCCGCGATCGTGATGACGTCGGACGGCACCCGCGACCGGATCTACTTCGGCACCGATACCCGCGCGCAGGCGTTGCTGGTGGGCGCGGCGTCGGCCGCCCTGCTGGTTCGGGACTGGCCGTCGATGAACCGCGGCTGGTGCATGATTCGCACCCGGTGGGGTCGTCGGGTGGCCCGAATCCTGCCGGTGCTCGGTCTGGTGGGACTGGCGGCGGCGACGCACTACGCCACCGGCGCCAGCGGCGAATTCCGGCACGGCTTGCTGATCGGGGTCGCGGTGGCGGCCGTGATCGTGATCGCACCGGTCGCGCTCGAGCAGCGCGGGCTCGTCGCCCGGTTGCTCGCGGTGCGCCCGCTGGTGTGGCTGGGCACCATCTCCTACGGCGTGTACCTGTGGCACTGGCCAATCTTCCTGGCGCTCAACGGCGAACGCACCGGGTGGACCGGGTTGCCGTTGTTCGCCGTGCGGTGCGGGGCCACGCTGGTGGCGGCCGCGGTGTCGTATTGGCTGCTCGAACAACCCATTCGGTGCTGGCGACCGGCACGGGTGCCGTTGCTGCCGCTGGCGGCCGCGACGGTGGCCAGCGCCGCCGCGGTGACGCTGTTGGTGGTTCCGGTGGGCACCGGGCCCGGTCTGCGTGAGGTCGGTCTGCCGCCCGGTGTCTCGGCGGTCGCGGCGGTCTCGCCGTCAGCGCCCGGCCCGAGCCGGCCCCGAGATGCCAACCGGCCGTTCACCGTCTCGGTGTTCGGGGACTCCATCGGGTGGACCTGGATGCACTACCTGCCTCCGACGCCGGGGTTTGCGTTTCTGGATCACACGGTCATCGGATGCAGCCTGGTGCGCGGCACTCCCTACCGCTACATCGGCCAGACCCTGGAACAACGGTCCGAGTGTGACGGCTGGCCGATCCGCTGGTCGAGGCAGGTCAGCCAGGACCAGCCGGACGTCGCGCTGCTGGTCATCGGCCGCTGGGAGACGGTGGACCGGGTCAACGAGGGGCAGTGGACCCACATCGGCGACCCGACCTTCGACGCCTACCTCAATGGTGAGCTCGAACGGGCGCTGACCATCGTCGGCGGCACCGGTGTCCACGTGGTGGTCGCCACCGTCCCGTACAGCCGGGGCGGGGAAAAGCCGGACGGCCGCCTGTATCCGGAGGACCAGCCGGATCGGGTCAACCTGTGGAATGCCATGTTGCGCAAGACCGTGAGCCACCATCCGAACGTCGCGATCCTCGATCTGAACAAGAAGCTGTGTCCCGACGGGGTCTACACCGCCAAGGTCGACGGCATCAAGGTGCGCAGCGACGGCGTCCACCTCACCCCCGAAGGGGTGAAGTGGCTGACGCCGTGGCTCGAGGAATCGCTGCGGTAGCCGCTAACCGCTTGTGCGGCAGCTGATTTCCATGCTGTCGCTATCGCGTACCTGGAAGTTGAAGCTCACGTAGCCGTTGTCGGGGTTGCGCACCCGGTCCAGATAGGGCGCCATGTCGGCCGAGCTGGCGTTGTCGGCGATCACCAGCACCCCGGGTGACAGGCGCGGTTCCAGCAGTTCGAGCACGGGCAGGTACAGGTCTTTCCAGCCGTCGAGTAGGACGAAGTCGACCGGTCCCGGCAATTCCGCCAGCGTGGACAGCGCATCGCCTTCGAGGATGGTGATGACGTCATCCAAGCCGGTCTCGGCGAACGTCTGCTTGGCTGCGGCGATCTTGGTGTCGCTCAGTTCGGTGGTCACCACCCGGCCGGTGCCGTTGTCGCGCACCGCGGCGGCCAGGTGTACGGCGGAAATGCCGAAGGACATACCGAATTCGACGACGGTGGCCGGGCGGGTGGCCCGGATCAGTGAATACAGCAGCCGGCCGGCTTCCGGTGTCACCGGAATGTAGAACTCGCTCATCGCATCGGCCCGCTCCTGCGCGGTCATCGGCCGATCGAAGGTGCCGCGCCGCTCGCGCAACAGCGACATCTGCTTCTTCGACTCGGCATACATGCGGTCGAGTACCGATGCGACCCGGGCATCCTGCAACGTTGTGGTCATGGCAACGAGCCTAGGCGTGCAGCCTGAGCGGGCGCTGGGAGTGCGGTGGCGGTTGTTACGCGTTTGACGAGCCTGCGACCACGGTGTCACTATGGACCCGCAAGCACCTCGGTAGGTGAGGCGTCTGCATGGATACAGGCCACTGACCCCGAACGTCGAGAGACGCCCCGGGTCAGGACAGCTCTTCCCGGACTAAGGGTTGAGCCCAAGTGGCTTCTGGACTGGGAGCGATCGCAAGCGCGGCGAAGCCGGGCGATGCGGGTCGCGACCATTGATCTGGGAGCGATCGCAAGCGCGGCGAAGCCGGGCGATGCGGGTCGCGACCATTGATTTGGGTCCGGATACGCCGTGCAGTGCCGAAGCTCCGTCGAGAGGGGTGCGACCCGCGGCGTGTGCCGCGGGCCATTCCTGCCTCTCTCGTTCAGGTGAACGTGGTGACACCCGCGTGTGTCTTGGCCGTGAGGAGGTGAGGGCGAGATGAGTCCCGGCGATAGTCCCTATCCGAAATCCGTCTTGTCCCGATCCGGTTCCGGCATTTCTTTCACCGCCTGACCCTCGCCTGGTCCCGCGCGGCTGAACCGCCATGCCGATGCCGATCGGTCCCTTCGGCAGGAGAAGATCATGGCTTTTGTTGTTACCCAACGTTTTTCCGTTGCGTCCAGGATGCGTGGACGGTCCATGCTGCGTGCTGGCAGGTTGGTGGCCAACAGGTTGCACCTGCGGGCCGGCCTGACGCCGCAGGAGCGGGCCAACCTGTACGTCTCGAGGATGCCCATCGCGGTGGTCACCGCGTCGCTGGGTGGCCACGCCTCGGGTTCCGACAGCAATCACCGCTGAACCACTGCCTCGGCGACGGGCGTCACAGCGCCGCCCGTCGCCGTCGGCGCGCTGAGTGCCGCAACCACGACCGTGTCCATCCGCTCCCTCCTGGCGCGAACCTGTTCGAGATAGCGAGGATTCGATGACTTCGATCCACACCGGCGGCGGTCGCCGGGCCCCGGCGCCTGGCCGGGCCCCTACCGCGCCGGAAAGCGCAGCCCCCGGCGCCGCAGGCGCTACCGTGCTG
This sequence comes from Mycobacterium sp. 1245801.1, assembly GCF_001673055.1. Classification (NCBI taxonomy): domain Bacteria; kingdom Bacillati; phylum Actinomycetota; class Actinomycetes; order Mycobacteriales; family Mycobacteriaceae; genus Mycobacterium; species Mycobacterium sp. 1245801.1. The sequence goes on along the minus strand of NZ_LZKY01000151.1, from coordinate 9,419 downwards.
GATTCCGCGCACGCCGGCGACATCGTCGGCGCGTTCGGGCGCATCCGGCGCGACGGGACCGGCGCGTACCGGGCGTTCAGCGGACGCTGGCGGCGCCTGCGGACACTGGCGGTCATCACCGGTCCCGGACTGATCGTCATGGTGGGCGACAACGACGCCGGTGGCGTCGCCACCTACGCGCAGGCCGGCCAGAACTACGGCATGGGCCTGTTGTGGACGCTGGCGCTGCTGATTCCGGTGCTGTACGTCAACCAGGAGATGGTGCTGCGATTGGGCGCCGTGGCGCGGGTTGGCCACGCGCGCTTGATCTTCGAGCGGTTCGGCAAGTTCTGGGGCGCCTTCAGCGTCGGGGACCTGCTGATCCTCAACGCCTTGACCATCGTGACCGAATTCATCGGTGTGTCATTGGCTCTCGGCTTCCTGGGCTGCCCGAGGATCGTCGCCGTCCCGGCCGCCGCCGTGCTGCTGTTCGCCGTGGTGGCCGGCGGATCGTTCCGCCGCTGGGAAAGGTTGATGTTCCTGCTGATCGCGGTCAATGTGCTGATCATCCCGCTGGTGGCGCTGGTGCATCCGACCCCGAAAGTCACCGCCGCCGGCCTGATCCCGCAATTTCCCGGTGGGCTCAACTCGACGGTGCTGCTGCTGGTGGTGGCGATCGTGGGCACCACGGTCGCGCCATGGCAGCTGTTCTTCCAGCAGTCCAACGTGGTGGACAAGCGCATTACCGCCCGCTGGATCCCTTATGGCCGAGCGGATCTGGCCATCGGAATCGCCGTGGTGATGGTCGGTGCGACGGCGCTGATGGCGGTGGCGGCGTTCGGAATGGCCGGGACCGCCGACGCGGGTCACTTCACCGATGCGGGGGCGGTCGCCTCGGGGTTGTCCCAGCACCTGGGTCGAACGGTCGGGGTGCTGTTCGCCATCATCCTGCTGGATGCGTCGCTGATCGGCGCCAACGCCGTCGGGCTGGCGACCACCTATGCGGTCGGCGATGCCATGGGTAGGCGGCACTCGTTGCACTGGAAGATCAGCGAGGCCCCGCTGTTCTACGGGGGTTACGCGCTGCTGCTCGGGGTCTCGGCGGCGATCTCGTTCAGCCCCGATCACATCCTGGGCCTGGTGACCCAGGGTGTGCAGGCATTAGCCGGCGTGCTGCTTCCCTCGGCGACCGTCTTCCTGGTGCTGCTGTGCAACGATCGGGCGGTGTTGGGGCCGTGGGTTAACACGGTGCGGCAGAACATCATTGCGTGGACCATCGTGTGGTGTCTGGTGCTGCTCTCACTGGCATTGACGGCGACCACCTTCTTCCCCGGTCTCGCGACCGGCACCATCGAGGCGGGGCTGGCGGCCGGCGCGGTCCTCGGCATCGTCGGCGGCGCGGTGATGATCGTCGCCGGGCGGCGACACCGAAACCCGACCGAGGCGGAGGCCATCGTGCGCACCCTTGGGGGCGGCCTGGATCCAGGGGAGGTGGACGAACTCGAAGATGCCGCCTCGCTGAGGCGCGCCGAGCGGCGCGCGATGCTTCGCCAGGACCGCGCGAGCTGGCAGACCCCCAACCTCGCCTTGCTCGATCGGCCGGCGATGTCGCCGATGCGCCGGGCGGGGCTGTTCACCCTGCGGGGTTACCTGGTGGTGGCGGTCGCCTTCGTCATCATCAAGATCGTGCAGGCCGGCGTCGTCGGCCCGGCCGCGTCACTGTGAGTTGGTCGGCAGCAGAACGATTTTCCCGTGGGTGTGCCGCCGCTCGAGCTCGGCGTAGGCATCGGCGACCCGGTCCAGCGGGTAGGTCGCGGCGATGTCGAACTCGATGACGCCGGACACGATCAGCTCGGCCATCTCGGCGAGCACCTCGGGCGTCGAGGCGTCCATGCTGCCCTCGGTCTTGGCGCCCACTTCACCGGCCTTCTCGAAGGAGATGATGGTGTCGATCCGCTCGGGCGCCACGCCGAGGTCGACGGCCAGCTGGACGTAGTCCGGGCCGAAGAGATCGATGAAGGCGTCGATCCCGTCGGGCGCCGCCGCGCGCAGCCGCTCGGCGAGTCCGTCACCATAGGCGACCGGAATGACGCCACGCGAGCGCAGCCAGTCGGCGTTGCCCGGCCCCGCGATGCCGAGCACCCGGGCCTGACGCAACACCAGAAGCTGCACGACCAGGCTGCCCACCCCGCCAGCGGCGGCCGACACCGCGATCGTCTCGCCCCGTTGCGGCGCCACCGCGCGCACGGCCGCATAGGCCGTCGCACCGACCACGTAGAGCGAACCCGCTGCCTCCCAACCGAGTTGGGGAGGCTTGCGGATCAACTGCCCCACCGGAACCGCGGTGTGCGTGGCGTGGCTGGACCGGCGCATGCTGAACCCCAGCACCTCGTCGCCGACCGAGAACTCGGTGACACCGGCCCCCACGGCGGTGACGACGCCGGCGAGGTCGCTGCCCTGGCCGGAGGGAAAGGTAGCCGGGAAGATCTCGTGCATCGCCCCGGACCGGATGCCGGCCTCGCCGGGGTTGATCCCCGCGGCGCGCACTTCGACGACCACCTCACCCGGGCCGGGGGAGGGCATCTCGATGTCCGCCACGTACAACACCTCGCGCCCCCCGTACCGGTCGAACCGTACTGCGCGCGCCGCTGCGGCCGTCATACCGATCTCCTTCTGCGCGAGGATGCTGTCACCCCCGCCAGCATAGGCACGTCAAAGTGCTACCCCCGGGCGCCGAGTGGGCATATGTTCGTAGCAAGCCTGGGTTACACCACCATTTCGCCTGCGGTGTCGGGAGCCGCGGTGCAGGCCGGATACCGATGACACGTGGGAGGGACACGCGTGGGAGTTGATCGGATCGGCATCGCCGGCTGTGCCGTTGCCGTCATCGTGGCGGGGGCCGCGAGCGCCGGATGCGGTGGTGCCGACAAGGCCGCACCACCGTCTTCGAGTTCGCCCACGTCGACCAGTTCCAGCGCGGTCACCGGCCCGCCGTCGGGCCAGCCCTCGGATTACGGCTTCCTGTTGATCAAGCCGAACGACGTCGGTGGCGGTCTGACCGCGCCCCAGTCACCCATGCTCAACCCCAACAACGCGCCGGGAGTCGCGCAGCTGTTCGCCAACGCCGACAGCAGCCGCCGGTTGTGGGACACCATCGTGATCGCCGCCGACCCGTCGGCGGCAGCGGCCGAATTGGCCACCACCCAAGGCAGTTACAACGGCAAGGTGAGCGGGACCTGGGCACCGCTTGCCGTCGGCGCCAACGGGGTGACCATTGCGGGCACCTCACCGGACAACTCCCAGGCGATGACGGTGTTGGTCTTCACCGAAGGCAAGGCCCTGGTCACGCTGGAATTCGACAGCGCGCCCAACGATCCGCTCGATCCGGCGGTCGCCCTCGACATCGGTCGCAAGCAGGATGCCGCGATCAAACACGGGCTCCCCGGCTAGCTCAGGCGTCGTTACACCAGGCCCAGTAGGCCCAGATCCGCGACGTACTTGTCGATCAGCGCCGCCGACAGGTGTGGAATATCTTGGTCTGCACCGATTTTCGCGGCCCGCACGGCCGCACGGAACACGTCGGTGGGGGCCGGCGCGCCGCGCAATGGTGTCTCCGGCTTGCGGTACGCGTCCAGCAATGGCAGCACCGAATGCTGACGCTGCTTGTCCGGCAAGGCGCGGATGGCCGTCGTGAACCGGCTCAGCCATTCGTCGTAGTCGTCGATGCGCCGGATGTCGTGCCCGGCGGCGATCAGCCAGTCGACGAACACATCCAGTGAGACGCCGTCGTCGTGCGGGTTCATCACATCGAAGGACCGATACGTCCCGGAAGCCTCAGCGGCCGTGGCGATCTGCTCACCCAGCGTGGTTACGGCTTCGGCCACGAAGTCGGCGGGCAGCCCGTCGTAGTGGGCCACCGCCCGGTTTCCGTGTGGATCGGTCTGGTAGAAGGAGGCCGGCGCGATGCCGGTGATCAACAAGCTGAACAGCAACCGGGTGAACGCATCCGGCACGTTCAGCTGGCCGGCGTAGCGGCTGTGCGCCAGGATCATGTCGGACCGGAACACGGCGACCGGCAACCCGCACAGGTCGTGCGCCTCGCGCAGCAACACCTCGCCGGCCCACTTGCTGTTCGCGTAGCCGTTCGCGTAACTGTCGTCGACCGGCCGTAACGCGCTCACGGTGCGGATGTCACCATCCTCGGTGAACGTGGACGGATCGACCGACAGCGCCACCGCGACGGTCGACATGTACGTGACGGGTTTGATCCGGGTCGTCAAGGCCAGCCGAATCAGCTCGGCGGTGCCCACCACATTGGGGCCGAAGAGTTGGTCGTACGGCAGCACGTGGTTGACCAGAGCGGCCGGATGCACGATCAGGTCCACAGTTTGCGCGAGGCGCTCCCAGGTCGGCTGCGCCAACCCAAGTTTGGGTTCGCCGATATCGCCGACGATGACCTCGAGGTGGTCGGCGGCCAGGGCGCGGAACCGCTCCAGCAAGTGCGGATCTCCGCTGTCGAAGACACCCTCCAGCCGTTTGGCGGCGGCCGAGGCGTCCGCGGCGCGGATGATGGAGATCAGTTTTCCGCCGGTTCCGGCTAGCCGCTCGAGCCACTCCAGGAGCAGGAAGCGCCCGAGATAACCATTGGCGCCGGTCAGCAGGACGGTGTGCGGTGTGCCGGTCACGTGCGGCAGCGTCGGGGCGGCGGCCAGGGTGGTGGCGTCGATGAACTTGTCCAGCGTGAGGTCCGCGGCGTAGACCTGCGTCGCGCCCTGCCCGTGCACCGTGGCGAACGTCGGCCGCCGGGAGCCCGATTCACGCTCGGCCTCAACGTATTTCGCGAGCTGACCCAGATCGGTCGCCGGTCCGGTGATCATTCCTACCGGCACCTCGACGTCGAAGATGTCGCGCAACAGGTTGGAAAACGTGAGCGCCGACAGGGAATCGCCGCCGAGCTCGATGAACAGAGCGTCGGGCGACGGCGGACCGCCGGCCAGGCCCAGCAGCGCCTCGGCGGCGCGGGTGAGAGTGACGATCACCGGGCGCTCGGCCGCGCCTTCGCGCAACGCGCGCAGTTCGGTCACCCGATTCTCGGCCAGCTCCGCGTACAGCTGTTCGAGCCGAGCACCGTAGTGCTCCTTGAGCTTTGGCCGCAACAGCTTGCCCACTCCGGACAGCAGGCCGTTGTCCTCGCTGAACCGCTCGGTCTCCACCAGGAAGTCGACGGGCACCTCGTAGGACTGCAGCTCGGCGAGTTTCGCCGTCTGGCGCAGGGATTCGCCGAGGGCGGCCTTGAGCCCGTCGGCGTCGCCGGCGAACCTCTGGGCGGCGTCGTCGGTCGGAACGACCACGGCCAGCAGATAGGGCCGTTCGCTGTTGCCGTAGATGAAGATCTGACGCACCAGAGCCGCGCTGGAGAACACCGCTTCCAGGCGCGCGACGGCGACGAACTCACCCTGGGCCAACTTCAGTACGTTGTTGCGGCGGTCGACATAGGCGAGCCGGCCCGGCTCCAGCTCGGCCATCACGTCACCGGTGCGGTAATAGCCGTCGGCGTCGAACGCCTTGGCGGTGACATCGGGTCGCTTGAAATATCCGGGCGTGGCGGTCAGCGACTTCACCAGCAATTCGCCTCGCGGATAAGGTTTGTCGGTGCGGAAATACCCCAACTCGGGCACATCGATGAGCTTGTAGTCCAGCACCGGGGGCTGGGTGATCCGCCCGTCCTTGGTCACCATGCCCACCTCGGTCAGGCCGTAGCCGTCGAGAACGTGGACGTCCAAACAGGTCTCGATGAAAGCGCGCATCTCTGCCGCCAGCGGCGCCGTGCCGCAGAACGCGGTCACCACGCGTCCACCAAGGACCTGCTCACGCAGCTCGGCTTGTGCCTGCGCCTCGGCGGCGGGCGTCTCGACGCCCGACAGCTCGAGTCGGTCGACCGCACTCTGGTAGCGCTGGTACAGCATCTCCGCCACCCGCGGCACCAGCCCCATTTCGGTGGGGCGCACCAGGTTCCAGTCGTCGAACAACGTCGACAGGTCGCTTTCCGGGACGAAATAACTCGTGCCGCCGGCCTGGAACGCCGTCGACAGCGGTATCCGGCCGCCCAGGTGATTCAGCGGCATGAAGTTCACATTGATGACCGGCGTGTCCGCGAAGTCGGGCATCAGTTCGGTGGTCCACAGCTTGCAGAGCATCCGCTCGGTGTACATGGCGCCCTTGGGCAATCCGGTGCTGCCCGACGTGTACATGATCATGGCCAGTCGCTCATCGGTGTCGCCGGTGAACATCGGCTCCGGTGGCAGGTTTCGTCCGCGCTCGATCACCTGCGCGAGCGTCTCGATGGTCACCGCGATGCCGGCGCCAGACAGCTTGGCCTGCGCGCGTTCGACGGCCTCGCGCTGGTCGTCGACCTCGGGCTGGTAGTCGAAGACCACCACCCGCCGCAACGACGAGCTGCCGAGCGCCGCGTCGACGGCGAGGTCGAGATAGCCGACACCGGCGGCCAATACGGACGGCTCGACCTCGTCGACGATCGGCTTCAGTCGTGACGGGGTCGTGTTGTGCTGCAGCGGCACGGCCACCAGCCCGAGATAGCCGCACACGAGATCGATGGTGAGGTATTCGGCGCTCGCGAAACCCACGGTGGCGACGAAGTCCCCGGGCGCCACGGGGTTGGTGGCGTCGTGACGCCATGCTGCGGCGATGGCGCGGACATCGGCCCACAGCTCGCGGTAGGTCATGGTGTCGAATCGGGGCAGTAGCTGCGCGCTGGTGCGGCCGGTGCCGGGGTCGGTGGTCAAGGAGCGGGCGCGCCAGCCCAGTGCGGGCCGCTCGGCATAACCCTGGGCGAAGATTTCCAGGATCTGCGGCAGCCGCAGACCGGGTTGGCGTGCCGCGCTCTGCAGGTCGGGTTCGGGCTTGGTGGTGCGGAACTCTTCGTCGCGGGCGTCCAGATCGCTGATGCGGTGGGCTACCTGCCGGCGCACCGCGCTGATCGGGCCTGTGGAGCTGCCTTTCGCGCGCTTCGCTTCATCGGTCATGGCCCGCCTCTCGTTCAGATCCAGTCGTCTACCGGAACGAACCCCCGCGGTGCAGGCTTCCGTTCAGCCGTTGTGACGGTTGTCACACGCGGGTGGAGAGGCGGGCGGTGCGGCTCAGGCCACGACCTGAATGGGGTCGCCGACATTCACCTCGTTGAAGTACCAGGCGGCGTTGTCGGGGCTGAGGTTGATGCAACCGTGGCTGACGTTGGCGTAGCCCTGGGAATCGACCGACCAGGGCGCCGAGTGCACGTAGACGCCGCTCCAGGTGACGCGAACGGCGTATGAGGCGGTGATCTTGTAACCCTCGGGGGAGCTCAGCGGGATGCCGATGGTCCGCGAGTCCATCACCACGGTGCGCTGCTTTTCCAGCGCGGTGAAACTGCCGATCGGGGTGGGCCGGCTGGGCTTGCCCATCGACGCCGGCATGGTGCGCAGCACCTCGCCGTCCCTACTCACCGTGAAGGTGTGCTTGGAGATGCTGGCGACGCCGAGCAGCGCTTCCCCGGTGTCGAAGCCGGTCGTCAGGGCCTGAATTCCCACCGAGACGTGGGTGTGGGCGGGCCAGTACTGATTCGGCACCCACTGCACCACGGAGTTGTGGATCCACTCGAAGTGCCCCGGGGTACCGCTGGGCGAGGTGACGTGGATCGACCGCTCGACGGCCGACCGATCGGCGACGGGGGCGGTGAACGTCACCACGACGGGGTGGGCCACCCCCACCAAGGCGCCGTTAGCGGGCAAAATCGAGGCAACTTCGGGGGTGGGTTGCGGTACCGGCACCGCGGCGGTGCCGCGACCGACCGGCGCGATCAGGCCTATCGCCGTGATCGCGACCATAACAAATAGATAACGAACGCCTCGGCGCATAGCGTCCACCCTTCGAGATGGTGCGATCAACACACGAACATCCTACTGGTTACCCACTGACCACCGGTTTCAGCAAACAATGACAGCTCGGTCCGCTCGCCACGGTCACGATCCGATCACCGATCGGGTTCAGTTGCGTCAGCAGCGCGGCCGGTGGGCATGGTGGCCGAGCGCCGTCCCGCGGGCCGGGCAGCGGACTCGGGCCGCACCTGCGTGAAAGCGGCACCGATACTTCGGTTCTCGCGGGATCGCGACGCCGAGCGGCCCGGATGTGTCGACCACTCGCCGCAACCCGGTGGCCGGCCGCACGCCGGACTTGCTTGGCCCGCCCGCCGGCAACGCGTTAGCCTCAGCGGATCGGTGCCCGAAGGCCGAGCCCGAATACGAGGGAGTGCGGATGCTCTTCCGTCAGCTGGAGTACTTCGTTGCGGTCGCTTCCGAGCGGCACTTCGCCCGGGCTGCCGAAAAGTGCTTCGTATCCCAGCCCGCGTTGTCGGCCTCGATCGCCAAGCTGGAACGGGAACTGAACGTCACGCTGATCAACCGCGGGCACAGCTTCGAGGGCCTCACGCCCGAAGGGGAGCGGTTGGTGGTGTGGGCCAGGCGGATTCTCGCCGAGCACGACGCCTTCAAATCCGAGGTGGACGCCGTGCGCTCGGGCATCACCGGGACGCTGCGGTTGGGGACCGTCCCCACCGCGTCCACGACGGCGTCGCTGGTGCTCTCGGCGTTCTGTTCGGCACACCCGTTGGTGAAGGTGCACATCCTTTCCCGGCTCGCCGCAAGCGAACTGTACCGGCGCCTGCGCGAATTCGAGCTCGATGCCGCCATCGTGCACGCGGCGCCCGACGAGGCGCACGACGTGAACTTGGTCCCGCTCTACCAGGAGCGCTACGTGCTGCTGGCGCCGGCGGACATGGTGGGATCCGGTGCGGCGACGATGAACTGGGCGCAGGCCGCGCAAATGCCGTTGGCGTTGCTCACGCCTGACATGCGCGATCGCCAGATCATCGACAAGGCCTTCGCCGACCATTCCATCGTCGTCAACCCGCAGGTCGAAACTGATTCTGTGGCATCGTTATTCGCGCAGGCATCGGCGGGCAACTGTGCGTCCATCGTGCCGCACACGTGGCTGTGGACGTCGCCGCTGGGCAGCGACATCCGGGCGGTGGAAATGGTTGATCCGGTGCTCAAAGCTGATGTCGCCCTGGCCACCAACTCCACCGGGCCCGGGACGCCGATCGCCCGCGCGCTGGCCACCTCCGCCGGACAGCTGGCGCTGGACGAGTTCTTCGACGCGCAGCTGTTAGGGCTTACCCGCCGGCGTTGACCGCCGCAGGCGGTGTCGCCGCGCTGGCCGAAGCGATCGGCGCCGGGGGGCCGTCGATCATCGACTGCGAACTCGACCCGGCGGCGGGGGTGGAGAGCGGACATCTGGCCAACCTGAACCCGGCCAGCGCGGCGACACCGCCTGCGGCGGTCAACGCCGGCGGGTAAGCCCTAACAGCTGCGCGTCGAAGAACTCGT
>NZ_LZKY01000150.1:0-35031 GCF_001673055.1 Mycobacterium sp. 1245801.1 | reverse complement strand
CTGGCCAGCGGCGCCTCGCGCAACAACCGGGGCATGCCTGAGTCTTCAACGTAGCCATTCCCACCGAGGCATTCCATTGCCTCACCAACGTATTGAGTAGTGCGCTTGCACAGCCAGTACTTGGTGGCCGGGGCACCGATGCGCTTGAATAGGCTCTCACGCGAATCGCCTCGAATAGCGTTGTCAGCCGCACCGGCTAACCGCATGGTCACCATGGTGGCGGCCTCAGCTTCCACCGCCAGGTCAGCGAGCACGTTGCGCATGAGTGGTTGTTCGATCAGGGCCGCGCCGAAAGCCTGTCGATATAGCCCATGATGGATGGCGTGGGCTAGGGCGACCCGCATGAGGGTGGCACTTCCAGTCGCGACATCCAACCGACCCATGCTGACCATATCCATGATCGCGGAAGTCCCACGGCCCTGCTCGCCAACCAACCACGCAGTGGCGCCGTCGTATTCGACTTCGCTGGAAGCGTTTGCATGATTACCGAGCTTGTTTTTGAGCCGCTGTAGACGCATCCTGTTGCGGCTGCCGTCCGGCAATACTCGGGGCACCAGGAAACAGCTGATGCCGCCCGGCGCCTGGGCCCCGACTAAAAAGACGTCCGACATCGGCGCCGAGGTGAACCACTTGTGGCCGGTGATAGAAAAGCTGCCATCGCTGTTCGGGATAGCCTTGGTAGTAAGGGCACGTAGATCGGAACCGCCCTGCTTCTCGGTCATCGACATCCCCGCGGTGATGCCAGTTTTTGCAGACGGTGTGCTCAGGCCGGGAACATAGGTGTGGCTGGTCAGCGAGGGCTCATACACCGCAGCTAGGTCAGGACTGTGCCGCAAGGCGGGAATCGCCGCGTATGTCATCCAGATTGGACACAAGATCGCTTGATCGGCCCAAACCGACACCTTGGCCGCCCGCACGACATGAGCGCCGGGCCGGCGGTCGCGCCACGGTGCAGCGTGCAGACCGTTACCAATCGCCAGTGCCATCAGCCGGTGGTAACTCGGGTCGTATTCGACTTCGTCGATACGGTGACCGTACCGATCGTGTGTACGCAAGACTGGCCGGTTGCGGTCGGCCAGCTCGCTCCAGTACTGAACCTCAGGGCTAGCACAGACGGCGCCGAATGCGGTCACCTCGTCGACACCCCATCCGCCGCCCTCGCGAATTAACGCGTCCCGAAGCGCTGGGTACAGGGCCAGATTGGGGGACCCTAGTGGCGGCGGCTGATTGCTAACACGGTGAGTACCGTAAGTTGACTGTTTAGCATCTGACGGGACGGCCTTACTCTCCATGTCTTCCTCCAGTGCGGGATAGGCTTTGATACGGCGAACGCAAGACATCGTCGCGTTTCACTCAGATCTGGTCGCCTGTGAGCAGTCATGCACAAATCGCTGCGGATTCCGCGGTTCGTTAGCGGTCGCAAGCGCAGATTGGATGTGACCCAGTCCGAGTCCTGTTGGGGCTCAACATGCTTGGGCGAGCCGCATCGCAGCGGCGACGCCTACCACAGGAGTGGTCAAGCGACCAGAATTCCAACGCTTCGAGCACTGAAGGGCGTCGATGCTCCACCACGCCCACGCGTCTGCTCGCAACGGGTCGTGCATCTGCAATATCGGTACGGCGCTGCCGAGTTTCATAACGCTCGACCCAAAATGAGCTACGGCTAACATGGCGTGAATTACCGCTAGATGCAGCTAGATTCATCTGATCTCCGACTATGTTTCCATCAACGGATGGTCTGCTTCGTTCCTGTGGCGCTGTTTCGCACCATGTCGGCGTGACGCGGCTGGCGTTAGCGAACGGGCACCACCTCAAAGAGCGCCGCGTACGGGACCCCAAGTCGGCTCCCCGTCATGCGCGCGAATGCATCCAGCGGCTGCTCAGGGATGGTTTGTGGGCCCCCTAGTCCAGCGAAATAGGCCGCGTGTGCTTTCAGCGCGGCGATGCCCGTGGCGAACGTATCGGTCACGTCAACGCCATGTGCACCGAGGGGTGAATTGGCGACGAAGATCGCTTGCACCCCGCTCCACGGTTCGAGGCCCTCGTGTACCAATTCGCGAAATACCCAGCGATTCGCGGCATCACGAACGGCATCGATGACGGCTCGTCCGGTTACCATGTGGTCGGCTTGATTACGGAAACCCGGGCCGACGGTCTCATGATAGTTGTCGGTGATCACTACCTGGGGGCGCGCCTGACGGATCGCACTAGCGATGGAACGTCGCAGTGGCAACCCGTATTCCAACACACCGTCAGCGTGTCCGAGGAACCAGACGTCGCTTACACCGACGATCGCTGCGGCCTTGCGCTGCTCCTCTTGACGCACACGAGCCGCCTCTTCCGGTGCCATTCCGTCGATGCCTGCCTCACCACTAGTGACGAGGCAGTACGTGATGTGTTTGCCCTGGGCGGTCCAACGTGCGACAGCGGCAGCGGCGCCGTATTCGAGGTCGTCGGGGTGGGCCACGATGGCAAGTGCGGTCGTCCAGTTTTCGTCAGTGGGGTGCAGAAGTTGCGGCAAATGTTGACCGCTTTGTGAGTGCACTTCAGTACCGCTCGAAAGGTGCAGGCGTCGGCTCAACCATCTCGGGGTTGGGGCCGTTCAGACGCTTCGTCCGGCAGATGCATTCTGCGAAAAGCCTTCTCTCGCTTATCGCGTGATAGAAGTCCCTCGCCCGATCGGGGTCGCTAGCTGCGAAACCCACGGGATCGATAAGTGCGAGATGGGTGTCCAGATCCGAGGCTAGGCTCGGACGCGTGTTGCTCATAACATTATCCTTCGATTCACTTGAGCTGTACAGATATCGTGAGAACACATGCATGGCATTGCCGATCATTTGCGCACCGCAACGTTGTTAAAGATCTAGCCGCTGGTGCCTGTGCAGTCGTGCCGATGGTGGTCTTTTTGGGTGGAATGCAGCCTTAAGCAGGCTGCATCGGTGTGACAGGCGAGAGTCGGTGAGGTTGCGGATGCCGTCGTTGGCCGTCCACAACCCCCGCAATCGCGCTTAGGGACTCGCGAGAGACAAACCGAGCTAGTCTCGCGCAATAGCAGGCAACTCAGAACAGAGAAGTTTTTTGTCATCGTCGGGGTGCGGAGACCCGTCATCAAAACCCATGGGGTGCAGTCCATCAGGTGACACCAAATCGAACATCGGCCGAAGCACGTATTTTTCGTTCAATTGATGGCGTATCTGTTTGGTGCCTCGCATGATCATCGCGGTAGGCAAATGATGTACCACATCGGGTGACGCACAGCTGGTGCGGCGATTGCGCTGTGTCGCAGCGGAATTCGGCGCCAAAACGCCTAAGAAGATTGATTGCGCACGTACCCTCGAGATAGCACTCGTCCTGCTTTTCATACGCGGTCAACTGGCCTGTCACGGGCAGAAGAAGCAGCACTCGGTGGCAGGGCCGCCGGGGAGCATCTTCAGGCGCCGCGGCGTGTAGGAGCCGGCCCTTTGTGCCACCGGACCACAAGTTCAGGTTTTGCGGCTACCTACTACGTCGAACACATCTGTGATGCCAACACAAACGAACCAGCGATGTGAATCAGGCAACCGACGGCCGCGGGAGACCGCCGTCGCGATCAGCGGCCCTGGACGACCGTCCGCGACGGGGTGGCTCGGCGTCGGTTGGCCATGGCCACGCGCAACATGAAGGTAGGCCGCAGCATGCGCGCTGGTGAGTCGAGCATGCCGGTGATCCTCAAGAACTGCTCGGTCACACCAAGGTCGACCTCCGCCGCGGCCATCACGCGCTCCATGTACGCATTAGTAATGCGCATGGTCCGCGGGCGTGGACCGGGGACTTGCGGCAGCATCAAGTCAGCACCCACTGCCAGCTGCCAGGCGACCCTGACCGTCTTTGCGGCCCCATCAAAAAACCGGGATGCGAGATCATTTAGCTGGCCCCGCCGCAGGCATTCGCCCAACAGTAGCGCTTCTAGTCCGGCAACCGTCATCCCTTGGCCGTAAATCGGATTGAAGCTACACAGCGCGTCGCCAACCACTAGCAGGCCGGAGGGAAACCGCTTCATCTCGTCGTAACGACGCCACCGATTCGACGGCAGCCGATGCACGGCCACCTCACCGACTGGCTGCGCATCCTGTAAGGCCTCAAGCACGTCCGGCGGCACATGACCAGCAGCCATGCACACTCGCTCGTGCCAACCCATCGGTGGCATCTCGCCGCCCATCGCGCCAACGGTCAGGATCCATTGCGCTTCCTGTCGATTCAGCGCCCATATCGTTGGCCTCTCCGGCCGCGGTGGCACCGCAATCGCGTACCTCGCAAGGTGATTCGGCGGCAGACGCACTTGTTGGCTCGCATAGACGAGCTGCACCGTCACCTCTTGCTGGCGTGGACTTCCATAACCAAGTTCCTGTAAGTAAATCGGCAGGTGAGAGCCGCGGCCGGTCGCATCAACTACCAAGTCCGCGGTGAGGCTATGACTGGTCTCGCCGGCACAGCCACGTTGCAATACACATACGCCGATAATGCGGTCGCGGTTGGCTGTCGACATCAACGAAACAAGCTGATGATTCTCGAGAAAGCTCACATTCGCTAGCGCTTGAGTCCGGTTGCGCACGGCCCACTCGAGCAGCGGGCGGCTGGGAAAGTAAAACGGCTGCCAGTTGCGCAGATAGCCTGACGCCGGCAGCTGATACTTACCTGCGAGCGCAGTGTAAACCTTGCTGATATCGCCGTCGTCCCAGACTGCCACTCCGCAATCGACCAGCTGGCCCAAGATTCCTGGGAACAATCGCTCCATGATTTGAGAGCCCCGCTGGGTTAGGAGATGCACGTGACGACCCTGAGGCACTCCACGCCGATTAGCGGGAAGTGCTGGCAGTTCGTCTCGTTCCACGACAGAGACACGCTCGAAATGGTCGGAAAGGACCCTGGCCGCCAACAGGCCACCAATGCTCGCACCTACCACCACGGCGTGCCCACGCTGCCCTGCCACACGTGTCGTCACTTGTTTGCACCTTCTGTTTGGCAGACCCGCGATTAGGCAGTGGCCAGCGCGTCGTCCGATGGCTTTGGTGGCCTGGTCTGTGGAGCCACTGCTTTAAGGAACTTCTCAAAACAAGCTGATATCACGCGATTTGTGCTGTGGCCTTCGGCACACACGGGTGGGCTGCGGGAGTGGAGATGATTACGCTCGACAGGCTGTCACGGTCGAATCTTCGCTAGCTGCTGACCCTCGGCGTCGACACTGCGCTTCGCGCAGTACAGGCGCATGCCCTAGACGTTGGCCCGTGAGCAGTGCCACATAACTCACACGGGCAAAACGACATGGCGTTCAAGCGTTCCTCTTCGCGGGCAGTGAAACGTAACCGGGAAGACAGGCGTTTCGCTGCCAAGATAAAGCGCCGCACATAGTGCGGGCACCCGACAATCACCAAGCTCGGCGAGGAGGGTGGCTGAGTTGGCTCGAGGAGCGAACCTGGACTGTAGCTCCAAAGGTCACAGGATGGGCCAGCTTATCCGGTTCACCGCTGGCCTGGACTGTCGAATCCGTGAGATGTTCTGGAAGCCAAGCATGCAAGGAACCAAAATTGACAGAACCCATTGACGGATGCGGCACGCTCGAGACCTGCGGAGGTGTACTGTCCGCGCTCGCGGCCGCTGCACGGGCGGTGGCCAGTCGGGATCTCGACCCGGTGATCAACGATCCATTCGCAGAAGTCCTCGTCCGAGCAGTCGAGTACGAACCGCTGACCCAGTTAATCGATAGCGCAACCGGATTATCTGATATCGGGGCTGACTGGTTTCCAGCCTACTTCGGCATACGCAGCAGAACCTTCGACGACTTCGCTGACGGTGCAACCCAAGTAGGCATTAGGCAAGTGGTGCTCCTAGAGCCGGGGCTGGACTGTCGCGCCTACCGTTTGGACTGGCCAGACACAACGGCAATCTACGAGATCGACCGACGCGCCGTCATCGACTGGAAACAGTGCATCTTATCGAACCTCAACAGCGCACGGTTGAGAGCACAGCACCGCTACGTGCCGATGGATGTTGGTCAGCAATGGCCCGCGAAGCTGCGGCAGGCCGGCTTCGACGAGGCTAAGCCCACCGCGTGGATCGCCGAAGGACTCTTCGTCGGCCACCCATCGGCGACTGCACAGACCAAAACACTCGACACCATTACCGCTTTGAGCGCACGAGCAAGCCGAGTCGCAGCTGACTATGTCGACACCCGAGTACCCGAGCTGGCGAGCAAAGCCATAAACGATCTCCTTAACATGTCGCGGAAGCACGATCCACTAGGCGCCCTGTGTAACGTGACTTTCCCCAAGCTTCACGACGACCTAGCACTGTCATTAGACGAACGCGGATGGATTACCTACACCGCCGACCTCGAGGAGCTATTTCGTGATGTGGGCCGGGCCGTGCCGCCCGCGGGCGACTTTCCGGAGTACGCGAAGCTTACCCGCTTCCTCAGCGGCGTCCGCACTTAGCAGGGCCCCGGATTCGAAGTCCTTATCTGAAGCACTACACCGATTTGCGATGTCTTATGAGAGGTTGCTGGCGGCCTGTTGGGCGAGCTGGGTGCGGGACTTGACGCCAATCTTGCGGTAGATGTGAGTGAGGTGAGTTTGCACGGTGCGTGGTGAGATAAATAGTTTGGCGGCAACGTCTTTGTTGGCGAGTCCTGCGCAGACAAGCCGGACAATCTCCTGCTCGCTCGGCGTTAGTGAGGACCAGCCACGGGAGGGTCGCTTGCGTGCCCCACGGCCCCGTTGCGCGTACAACAGCGCCTCTTCGGTAGACAAGGCGGCGCCCTGTGCCCACAGGGTCTCGCGCTCCAAGTGCCCCAGCGCCTCGTGAAGTTCTGCAACCGATGCCTGGTATGAGCGGTCGTAGATGGCGAATCGGATTTGGCCGGTTCGGTTCCTGATCCCTTGTGCCGCACCAAATAAACGTGCCGCTTCTTGATGATCACCGCGCTGGCCGGCCACACTGGCCAGGCACTCGAGCGCATCGGGAATCGCTAAGTAGGCGCGGCTTTTAGACGCACAGACAAGTGCCCGACGCCCGTCGGATTCGGCCTGTGCAAAGTCTGCTTGTGCCGCCGCGATGCGTGCGCGTGTAGTCAGCGCCATCGATGCGTTCACGCCGCTGGTTGCCGCAACGAATTCATCGGCGTGACGTCGGGCCGTGGCTAGGTCGCCGCTGGCCAGGGCCACCTCGGCGATCGGATTCCAGTACAGCGCCGCAAATTCGCGCCGTTGGTTTAATCGCTGTCGGGCGATCTCGCTGGCTTCGGTTGCCGCCGCGACATCGCCGCGGGCGAGGGCGGCCAGCGCCAGCCCCGCATAGGTGAACGCATCCATAAACGTGAGATCACCAAGACTCACTGCCTGCTCGACGGCAGCGGCAGCGTTGGTATGGGCGGCGGTTGTTTCACCGCGAAAGGCAAGCGCAATACTAAGGCCGAAGCGGCCGGCCATCCCGAAGACCGGATCATGGTGCGCGTCCGCGCCGGCAGTCAGCTCGTTGAATTGCTCAATCGCAGTATCGAGCTCGCCGCTATATAGGTGCGACATCGCGATGTTCCAGTTGCAATGCCGGGCGGTGAACTCATCACCGATGGCCCGCGCGATATGGCATCCCTCTTCGGCGGCGGCGCGCTGGGCGTGAGGGTCGCCCGCGACTAGCGCGGCAAACGCCTGCACTGGCAGCAGCTGGCTTAGCGCCGTGAGATCGCATAAGGACCGAGCCAAGCCGAGGGCCTCGGCGAAAGACGCCTCGGCGGTCTCCGCGTTGTAGGCCGCGACACAACACCAAGCGCTCAGCGCTCTGAGTAGCAGTGCTGGATCACCGATTTCGCGTGCCAGCTTCACGGCTTCTGTCGCGGCGCCTTTACCTGCCGGATCTACCAGAACATTCAGCATGACACGATCGGCGAGTGCGCGCGCCCGCATAGCAGGCGTCACGTTAGCGGCCTGAGCGGAGGCGTTGGTAAGGGCGGCATCGAGCCAGGCCAGCCCTTCTTGGGTCCTGCCACGTCGTCGCCACAGAGGCTGCAGGTGGGATGCCAGGGCGAGCGCCCCGTCTGGGTCGCCCTTATCGATGCTCCATGTGAAGGCTGCACGCAGGTTGTCAATTTCGGTTTCCGCGACCTGGGCGTGTTGCTCAAGTTCGGTAGGTGCCAAGGTCTCGAACATGGCTGCCAGTCCGCTGTAATGGTCACGGTGACGGGTGTGTATAGTTTCGGCCTCATCGGAGTCGCCGAGTTTTTCCTGGGCGTATTGGCGCATCGTCTCCAGCATTCGATAGCGAGTCCGATTGCGACAGTTTTCGGCAAGCACCAGTGACTTATCGACCAGTAGGCTGAGCTGCTCGAGGATGCTGTAACGCTCGAGTTCGCCGCTGCCGGCAACAACTTGCGCGGCATTGAGATCGAACCCGCCCATGAATACGGCCAGCCGTCGGAACAGCACGCGCTCTGGCTCGCTCAACAGGGCGTGTGACCAATTCAGGCTGGCGCGCAGCGTCTGCTGGCGTTCTGCTGCGGTGCGTGCACCGCCGATCAACAGGCGGAAACGATCGTGCAGCCCTTCAAGGATTTCAACTAGCGAAGAGGCGCGCACCCGGGCGGCGGCCAGCTCGATGGCCAGCGGCATCCCATCCAGGCGCTGGCAAATCTCTTTGATCACTGTGGCGTTGTCGTCGGTGATGTGGAAGTCGGGTTGTGCCAAACGCGCGCGGTCGACGAACAGCTCGATGGCCGCGCTGGCTATCGGCAGCGACGGCACGCGCCAGATGACCTCGCCGGCCACGCCCAAGGGCTCACGACTCGTGGCCAGCACGGTCAGTGCGGAGCAATGCGCGAGCAGGGTACTGATCAGCGCCGCACAGGCGTCCAGCACATGTTCACAGTTGTCCACCACGATGAGCACATGACGTGTACCGACCCACGTCGTGATCTTGTCGATGGCCGAGCGGCCTGGTTGGTCGCAAAGACCCAGAGCTCGAGCCACCGTGGTGGCCAGGATGTCGGCGCCGCTTATCGGTGCGAGGTCGACATACCACAAGCCCCCGCTGAATTCATTAACCAGCTGCGCCGACAGATGTTGCGATAATCGTGTCTTGCCGACCCCGCCCGCACCGGTCAGCGTGACCAAGCGGTAGCTTCCCAGCAGTCGGCGCACCTCGTCGATTTCCTCGTCGCGTCCCACAAACCGGGTAATTTGCGCAGGGAGGTTATGGACTCCCACGGATATGTCCGCACGCAACGGTGGGAAATCATTGCGGACCGCCGGGTGGCACAGCTGCATCACCGCTTCCGGCCGCGCCAAATCACGCAGGTGCTGCGTCCCCAAATCCATCAGCCAGGCACCGTCGGGAAGCCGATCGAGGACCAGCTCGGCGGTCGTCCTGGACAACACTGTTTGGCCGCCATGCGCCAGATCACGCAGGCGCACCGCTCGATTGATGGTGTCTCCGGCATGATTTGCTGCACCACGCAACTGCACCTCACCGGTGTGCACACCGATGCGTAACCGTATCGGTGCAAGCGGTGCCTTCTGCAGCTCCAGCGCGCATGCCACCGCATCGCTAGCCCGGGCGAAGGCCGCTACAACGCTGTCACCTGCCCCCTGCTCGACCGGGCGCACACCACCATGGCTAGCAACCGCACGACAAACCACTGCGTTCAATTTGGCGATGGCCGCCGTCATTTCGCTAGGAGCGCAATCCCATAATTGCGTCGACGCTTCCACCTCACCCAACAACAGCGTGACCGTGCCAGTCGGCACCGACTGACTCACGCCAAGCTCACTCCACTCGATTGACCACATCGGCGTACGTCGTTCAACGTGCTCCATACCCGCCACCATGCTGCGACAACGCCGGACCAGCATCGGCGAAATCGCGTATATTCCTCAGCCTGCGACCGCGTATACGGCATAGGTTGCCTACGCGTACGTGACTGCCCGGGTCCTGATCGCATTCCGTCGCACCACGCGGGCTTGCTGTCAGCCTTCGTTCAGGGCGGGAACCTGCCTTGCTCTCGAGCAATAGCTCTTTGGGTCGCAACCACTCGTCGAGTCCGGCTCCTCCCGCGATTTACGACATCGCGCAACGATTTATCGGCAATTCGACCGATGATCTTGGTCTTATCACACCGAATAGTCGAGACGTGACACGTTCGATCGCATCGCAGGGCGGGCCACCGCATCCATGACCGTTTCGACACGAATGCATCAAGGTTCCAAGGGGATGCAGTGGTGAGTTAGCCATTCGCTTCACAGCTGGGTGCGCCGTGGGTTCGTTGCCGTCGGAGGGACCTCCACCGCGATCACGACAGCCTGACAACTAAGCGTTCGATGCTGCGGCGCGGGACCCAATGGCAACGGTCGGTGGTCCTTGGTTCGAGCGCCGCCGATGAAACGAAATCCGCTCGGTCAACCCTTCACCCGTACGCGTGGCTGCGCCATCAGCGCCGCCTTAAGGAGACATTTTGTCACAACAGATGATCGCGACCAGTGCTTGCAGCGCCGCCGTGCTGTCGCCTATCACCGACAGCACCGCCCGGAACTCGGGTCTAGACCGCCGTTTTTGCAACGACGTTCTGCCGCTGGTCGCCCAGTTGCACAACCGTGCCCGACGACTGACTACTACCGCGGCAGATGCCGAGGACCTTGTACAGGAGACCCTGCTGCGCGCCTACACCGCGTTCGAAACTTTTCAAAGTGGCACCAACCTGCGGGCCTGGCTATTCACCATCATGAGCCACACATGGATTGGTCAGTATCGCGCCGCCCAGCGCCGGCCAGCTGAAAGGCTCACCGATCAGATTAGCGATGTAAGCGCGTGCCACCGCGTTCTAGGTACAGCAACGTTTTTGCGGTCCGCCGAAGCGGAAGTGCTCGACGCCATGCCGGACGGCCAGCTTGTCGATGCGCTGCGGCGGTTGTCGGTAGCTTCCCGCACCGTCATCTACCTCGCCGACGTGCATGGACTGCGCCATCAGGAGATAGCGCTGCTGATGGATACCTCCCCTGCGACGGTCGCCTCGCGCCTGTATCGGGGCCGGCGGAAGCTTCGCCAATTGCTCACCACGACTTCGGTCGGAGCGGACGTGGTCAGCAGAACATCGGATCAACACGTAGGGACGCTCCGGGCGGGGTGAACCCGCGTTGCCCTCCCCTACGGGTTTGTGACCCGCTCGTCGGCACCAAGGCGCGTTCTACAGGTCATCGTGCTGGGTCCGCTGCGCTTGATCAATCGCCCTGTTAAAGATGGCACGCCGTGCGATCGCCGGGATGCGTTGTGCGTGTCACGGTGAGATGACCGGTGCTCCTTCGCCACGGCAAAACCCCGACCCCGACCCCGACGGAAGACCACCCGGCATAAATCGCAACACCGAGTGTTGACAGCGGCTCGCACGGTTGTGCTGGACGTCACATGCCTCAATGCGAGTAATGGGCACGCTCCGCGCCTTTCCCACCGGAGAGCCCAAAAACGGGAAAGAGGCGAAATGGCCAGTGACGCAACGCGACAGCTCGGGGCGCCCGCGGACTCGAATGAGGAGCGACGTGCTCGCCGGATCCGTGAACTCTGTGCGAGTGATCCGCAGTTCCGCTCGGCAATGCCCATTCCCCAGGTGCTTGAGGCAGCACGCCAGCCTGGGTTGCGCCTCCCCCAGGTCATTGAAACCCTCGTCAAGGGCTACGCCGGGCGTCCCATGTTCGGTCAGCGCGCGCGGCAACAGGTTACTGATCCGCAGACCGGCCGGACGTCATCGCGTCTATTGCCGAGTTTCACTACACTAACTTACGGCGAGCTCTGGGCGCGGGCGCGGGCGATTGCCACCGCCTGGTGTCGAAACACCCACTATCGGCTCAGCCCTGGGGACTTCGTCGCCACTGTCGGCTTCGCCAGCTCGGATTACGTCGCTATCGATGTTGCATGCGCCTACGCCGGGTGGGTAAGCGTGCCCCTCCAGCATAATGCGTCGGTTGCTCAGCTACGTTCTATTCTCTCGGAAGCGAAACCGCGCGTTTTGGCCGTCAGTGCCGAGTATTTGGATACAGCGGTTCAAGCCGCACTCGGCGGTGAGTGGCTGCGTCACTTGGTCGTATTCGACTACTTACCAGTTGTCGACGACCATCAAGAAAGCTACGAGCGGGCCTTGGCGCTGTTGCACGCCGCAGTGATGCCGGTGCAGGTGCAGACGCTCAACGAGGTGATTAGCCAGGGCAGTGCGCTCCCGGCCGAACCGGCCTACCTGGGTGCGGATGAGGCGCGGCTCGCGATGATTCTGTATACGTCCGGAAGCACGGGAGCTCCCAAGGGCGCGATGTACACCGAGGCGATGACTTCGCGGCTGTGGACCATGTCTTTTCCAGCCGAGCCCGACGCAGCCGTATTCTCCGTCAACTTCCTTCCACTGCACCACTTGGGCGGGCGGATCGCGTTGTTAGCCTGCATCAGGGCTGGCGGAACAACTTATTTCGCTGCCGGACCGGAGCTTTCGACGCTATTCGAGGACTGGGCACTGGTTCGGCCCACGGAGCTATATGTGGTGCCCCGTGTCATCGAGATGCTGATTCAGCGCTTCCGCACCGGGGTGGACCGGCTTCGGCTTGAAGGCGCCGACGACGAGACGGCGCAAGCGCAGGCGGCCGACGAGTTGCGACAGCAGCTGCTTGGCGGGCGTGTGCTGGGCGGATTCATCGGGACCGCACCGCTGGCCACGGAGATGCGAACGTTTATCGAGTCGCGTTTACAGGTTCACCTCGTTGACGGCTACGGTCTGACCGAGGTCGGTGGCATCACCAAGGACGGCGTCGTGCTGCGGCCTCCGGTCGTTAAATACAAGCTTGTCGACGTCCCCGAGTTGGGATATTTCCGGACCGACAAGCCTTATCCGCGTGGCGAATTGCTGGTGAAGTCCACGACGTCGACTCCCGGGTACTACAACCATCCGGAGATCACCGCCGCGGTATTCGACGAGGACGGCTTTTACCGCACCGGGGACGTGATGGCCGAAGTCGGGCCCGATCACCTGGTCTACGTCGACCGTCGCAACAACGTGTTGAAGCTGTCCCAGGGCGAGTTCGTCGCCGTCGCCAACCTCGAGGCCCTCTACGCGACTGCCCCGCTGATACGCCAAATTTTCGTCTATGGCAACAGCGAACGGTCCTCCTTGCTCGCCGTGATAGTGCCGACGGTGGAGGCTCTCGCGCACTTCGACGGAGACCTAACCGCGCTTAAATCGGCGCTGCGCGACTCGTTACGTGAGACCGCCAAGGCCTCTCAGCTGCAACCGTATGAGATTCCGGTCGATTACTTGATCGAGACCGAGCCGTTCACCACCGCCAATGGTCTGCTCTCCGGCGTTGGTAAGCTGTTGCGGCCCAACCTCAACGACCGATACGGTGAGCGGCTGGAGCTCCTCTACATCGAATTGGCCGCCCTCCAGCAAGACAAGCTAGGGGCCTTACATCGGCTGGCTGATGATCTCCCGGTGATCGAAATTGTCATCCGCGCGGTCGGTTTGCTTTTGGGAACCGATCCTGTCGACCGGAACGACCACTTCACCGATCTTGGCGGCGATTCCCTGTCAGCGCTGAGCTTTTCGACTCTGCTGCAGGAGATCTTCGGCGTCGAGGTGCCGGTCGGCGTGCTCATCGGTCCAGCGAATAGCTTGCAAGAATTAGCCAACTTCATTGAGACACAGCGACAGTCGAGCTCTGAGCGGGCCAGCTTTACCCGCGTGCATGGCCGCGCGGCCGAATACCTGCACGCAAGCGATCTGACGCTGGATAAGTTTATCGACACCAAAACATTGGACCGTGCCGCGGCGCTGTCCATTCCTGCCGTCGGTGAGCCAAGGACGGTGCTGCTGACCGGGGCCACCGGATACTTAGGACGTTTCCTGTGCCTGGAATGGCTGCAGCGACTGGCCTGCAGCGGCGGCAAATTAGTGTGCCTACTGCGCGCCGGGTCCACGAACACCGCGCAGGTCCGATTAAACGCCGTCTTCGACACTGGTGACCCCGTGTTGTTACGCCGATTCCACGAACTTGCCGCCGACCACCTCGATGTTGTCGTCGGGGATATGAGCGAACCCGACCTGGGTCTGGATGAGGCGACGTGGGATCGGCTGGCTCAGACGGTCGACATGATCGTGCACCCGGGAGCGCTCGTCAACCACGTGCTTCCCTACGAGCAGCTCTTCGGACCCAATGTTGTTGGCACGGCGGCTCTTATACGTCTGGCAATCACTCAGCGGATGAAGCCAGTGAACTACGTGTCGACTGTTGCGGTAAGTATGTCCGTTCCGGACGGCGAGTTCATTGAAGACGGGGACATCCGTGTGGTCAGCCCCGTCCGCCCCAACAACGGCAGCTACGCCAACGGCTATGCCAACAGTAAGTGGGCCGGCGAGGTGTTGCTGCGGAATGCGCACGACCGGTATTCGTTGCCGGTCAATGTCTTTCGTCCGGACATGATTCTTGCGCACAGTGAATATCTTGGGCAAGTCAACGTCGTAGATGCTTTCACTAGACTTGTCTTCAGCTTGCTGGTGACCGGAATCGCACCACAGTCCTTCTATCAGAAGCGAAACGGCGAATTCCGGCCCAGAGCACACTATGACGGGCTGCCGGCCGATTTTGTTGCGGAGTCCATTTGCAAGCTTTCGGGACAGTTGCGTGATGGATTCCACTCGTTCGATGTATTGAACCCGTACGACGACGGCATCTCCCTAGACGTTTTTGTGGATTGGCTTATCGCATCAGGGCACTCAATCACGCGCATCCCCGATTACCACGAGTGGCTGACACGGTTCAGAACCGCAATGACAGCACTTCCAGAACGTCAGCGGCAGTACAGCGTGTTGGCACTGCTCGAAGCCTATCACCAACCGCAGGCACCCCTGCGCGGTGCCCCGGTACCGACTGAAGTGTTTCACGCTGCAGTTCGCGCCACGAAAGTCGGTCCAGACAAGGATATTCCGCATATCGGCAGGCCGCTGATCGACAAATACATCACCGATCTGCGGCATTTGGGATTGCTGTGAGCACCGCGTGCGCTGGCGCGGGTTCTATCGTTCACCCTGGCGACGTGATGGAACCCAAGCAATACGCCGAACGCCTCGACGCCGTTCGGGCCGCTGTCTCGGATCATGGCCGTGATCCCATGGCCATTACCCCTGCGGTGTGGCTGCCGGTCATCACCGGCCGTAGCCGCGACGACATCGACGAGGTTTTGGAGTCGACTAAGGCGTGCGCCCCGAATGCCCGGGCAGAGCTGTGTGCCGAAAGCGGTGCTCCGCACCCACTGGTGCCGACTTTCTCTGGGTCCCAGGACCTCTTGCCATTCACTATGGACGAGGATTCCGCATTGTCGTTGGTTGCGGACGTTCCGCGTTCGGTCCTGCGCGCTGCGTGTCTAGATGGAACGCCCGCTGAAGTCATCGACCGGGCCGCCGAAGGGCGTGACCACGGCGTGCGGGTACATCGTGATTATCAACATCAGCATCTTGCGGCCGAGCCTGCGAAAAGGCCTTGCCTCAGCACTGCCCTTCGGCGCGATCATGCGAGGACTCAAGAAATCGTGAAGCGCGGAATCTCTACGCTCCCCGTCTTAAAGATGGCACGCCATGCGATTGCGCGGGCTCATATGGCCGGCCATGGTGGTTACGGGTCCGCTGCACCCACGCAAAGCCAATGAAGGCAGGGAGTTGATCACATGGCGATTAGACAATATTTTTTGGACGGCCCGCTTGGCTTTGGCTCCGCTCCGCTGGGGAACATGTTCCGCGAAATTCCTGACGAGGAGGCGGCTGCGGCGGTGGATGCGGCCTGGACCAATGGGACCCGTTACTTCGACGCCGCGCCGTTCTACGGCGCCGGCCTGGCCGAGATGCGGTTAGGCGAACAGCTTGCCATGCATAACCGCGACGAATACCTCCTGAGCACGAAGGTCGGTCGCCTGATCCTCGACGAAATCGACCCTGAGAAGCGAAGTTTCGGCGAGAAGGGAGACCTGTTTCAGTATGGGCGGCCCAACCGCATTGTCTACGACTACACCGAAAACGGTGCGCTGAAGTCGATCGAAGACAGCCTCAAGCGGCTCGGCGTGGACCGATTGGACTTCGTGTGGGTGCACGACGTCGCCCAAGATTTCCACGGTGACGGCTGGCTGGGACAATTCGAGACCGCCCGCACCGGTGCCTTCCGCGCTTTGAGCCGGTTGCGTGACGAGGGCGTCATCAAGGGATGGGGGCTGGGAGTCAACCGTACTGAGCCGGTCGAACTGCTGTTGGGGTTGACCGAAGTGGAACCCGACGGCACGCTGCTCGCCGGCCGCTACACGTTGCTGGATCACGAGCATGCCTTACAGCGCGTGATGCCCACCGCAGCTGCCAAGGGTGTCGATATCGTCATCGGAGGCCCGTATAGCTCCGGAATTCTCGCCGGCGGCAGTCATTTTGAGTACGGAAAGGCGCCGTTGGAAATCACCGCCAAGGTCGAGCGCATCAGATCCATTTGCGATCACCATGGGGTCCCGATCAAAGCTGCCGCACTGCAGTTCTCGCTGGCGCACCCCGCGTCGGCGGCCGTGATCCCTGGGGGAAGTAAGCCCGAACACATCATCGAGGACTACGCCGCGCTGCAGGCGAAGATTCCCGACGACTTCTGGCACGAGATGCGCGACCAGCACCTGGTATCTGCTGAAGCCCCGTTACCCGTTGACAATTAGCGATAAGGACAGGCATGTCACAGGCAATCGCATCAATCGACGTTTCAGCACCGCCCCGGCAGGTATGGCAACTGATCGGGGGTTTCGGGTCACTACCGGACTGGCTGCCCTACATCGCTCAGAGCGAGCTGCATGAGGGGGGCCGGGTCCGCCGACTGGCAAACTCGGACGGACAGACCATCGTGGAGCGCCTCGTGACCTTCGATGAGCGAGCGCGCAGTTACAGCTACACCATTCTTGCGGCACCGTTTCCGGTGACCGACTACTTGTCGACACTGCGCGTGCATGACTCGGGCGACTCAGTGGTCTGCCGAGTCGAATGGGGCGGCTCATTCACACCCGCCGGTGTGACGGATGACGAAGCATCACAGATCTTTTCAGATATTTACGCCGGTGGCCTGAAGGCCTTGGCTAAACATTTCGACGCTCGTTTGTTGTAGATCAGAGGTCTGTCAGCCGATAGACGCGAGGGATGGAGGCACTATCCAATGAGTTATGTGGTCAACGAGAATCGCTATGACGGTGTCGCATATCGGCAGTGCGGCCGTAGCGGGCTGACACTGCCGCCGATCTCACTTGGGACATGGCTGAACTTTGGCGGCGTCAATGTTTTCGAGACATTTCGCGGCGTGATCCGGCGGGCGTTCGACCGTGGAGTGACCCATTTTGACTGCGCCAACATGTATGGGCCACCCAACGGCAGTGCCGAAGAGAATCTGGGCAGGATTCTTGCCCAGGATTTTCGCAGCGTGCGCGACGAACTGGTAATTTCTACCAAGGCTGGCTATGAGATGTGGCCGGGTCCGTACGGTATCGGCGCATCGAGAAAGCATCTGGTGGCCTCGCTTGACCAGAGTTTGAAGCGACTCGGTGTTGACTACGTCGATATCTTTTACGTGCACCGGCCGTGGCCGGAGGTGCCCATGGAGGAGACCATGGCCACCTTGGCGCAGCTGGTCAAACAGGGCAAGGCCCTCTACGTCGGGGTGTCCTCCTACAGCCCCGAACGCACCCGCAAGGCCCACGAACTGCTTCAGCTCGAAGGCGTACCACTGCTTGTCCACCAGCCATCCTACTCAATGCTCAACCGCCACATCGAAGATGGGCTGTTAGACGCCCTCGGGGAGCTCGGTATCGGCTGCATCGGCTTCTCGCCTTTGGCACAGGGAATGCTGACAAGTAAGTACATCAACGGTGACGGGTCCTCAGGCAGGGCGGGCTCCGGTGTCACGTTCAGCCGCGACTTCCTTTCCGAGGAGAACCTGACCAAGGTGAGGGGGCTGGCTGATATCGCCAAACGCCGTTCACAGTCGTTGGCACAGATGGCGATTGCCTGGGTGCTCCGCGATCCACGAGTCACCTCCGCTCTCATCGGTGCCCGTACCGTCGCCCAGCTCGACGATTCGTTGGACGCTCTGAACCAAACCGAGTTCAGCGCTGATGAACTCGATGAGATCGATCGGTACGCCACGGAGAGCGGAATCGATTTCTGGCGCGACATATCGTCACTGTAGTGAGAGTCGAATGAGGTTGACCGCGAACCGATCAACGAGTTGACACGACGTTGTGATGTTGGAAGGGGCATAGAGATGGGTACGGAGCTGCAGGGCAAGAGGATTGCCTTCCTTGCGACCGATATGGTGGAGCGGCCGGAGCTGATTGGGCCGTGGGAGGCGCTCAAGGAAGCCGGCGCGCACACGGAGTTGATATCGATCAAACCCGGCGAGATTCAACTGTTCAACCACTATGACAAGGCGGACACCTTCGCGGTCGACCGCATCATCGATCAGGCGGACCCAGCGGATTATGACGCCCTGGTTCTCCCCGGGGGTGTGGGAAACCCAGACACGTTGCGCCTGAACCAAAGTGCGGTCAGCTTCGTCCGGCGCTTCTTTGACCAACAAAAACATGTCGGCGCGATATGCCATGCGCCGTGGTTGCTGATCGAGGCGGACGTTGTGCGTGGGCGAACACTTACCTCCTGGCCTTCTCTCGCAACCGATTTGAAGAACGCCGGAGCGCACTATGTCGATGAGGAAGTCATTGTCGATGGGAACCTGATCACCAGCCGCATGCCCGACGACATTCCGGCCTTCAACGCGAAGCTGATCGAAAACTTCGCTTAGCCGCGAGCACGATCCCCCCCGCAAGACGTGCAACCAGGCGAATTGGAGACCAAGGAGTGATAGTCATGGCTGCCGACGGATATGTCGGCCTATTTAGTGAGCCCGGAAGGGCGCCGACTGATGTTGAATGGGTGCGACGCGCCAACCGGTATTTGACAGCGAAGCTTTCAGCCCTGAACGCAAAGTTCGTCGAGGGTTCCCACCCGGAGCAATTGTTGCGCATGTCGTACGAACCGGGCCCAGTGCATTCAAATCCACCCAGCTCAGCGGTGGGTCTATCGCTGAGATGCCGGATCAGACGGCCACGCATTGCTGCGTGTTGGTGGCCGGTTGTCCTTGCCCGACGCTGAGCATGACGATAACGATCCTGCGGGCCGGAAATGCAAAGTCGTATGTCGCTACCGGCCGGGTCCTGAAACTGATGAAAAATGCCGTTTTGGCTGCGGACCTCGATGACGACGCGGAAACACCGAATCGCCTCAATAATGCTGGTCTCACAGACCATCACAGATATCAGCCGGCTGGTCTGAGCGGCTTGCCCGTGCGATCAACTGCGGACGCTTACGATCCGCCGAGTGTCATGGATGGACAGCTCGGTTGTATTGCGAAGCATGGCCGCTTGCAGTGGATTTCAAACAGCATTTGAAGGGATTGGAATGGTCGTGCATCGCATGCCCGCCGAACAACAACGAACATTGAGTGGGAGAGTCAATGACACGGACAGCGCTGGTGACGGGCGCCAACGGCGGCATCGGTTCAGCAGTGTGCGAACGGCTGCGTGGCGAAGGCTTCGTGGTGCGCACGATGGACCTAACCGGCCCCGCCGACGTGGTCATGAATCTGTCGACTGAACCGGTCCCTCCCGAAGCGGCAGCCGACATCGACATATGCGTCTCCGTCGCCGCGGTGGTCGGCACCTTCGCCTCAGCGCACACGATGTCGTCGGCAGAGTGGTCAAGCGATATCGACGTGAACCTCACTGGGGCGTTTCGCGTTATCCAGGCCTGCCTTACCGGCATGCGAGAACGCCGCTTTGGTCGTATCGTCGCGATCTCCAGTCTGGCGGCCCAGCTGGGGACTATCGGAAAGGTTGCTTATTCCGCATCCAAAGCCGGCTTGCACGGGATGATTCGCACCATAGCGATCGAGAACTGTTCGTTCGGAATCACGACAAATTGCGTATTACCGGGTGTGACAGCGACACCACCGGTACTGGCGCTACCTCAGGGGGATCAGGACCGAATCCGAGCGGCAATCCCCAGCGGCCGCTTCGGTCGCCCTGAAGAAGTCGCCGACCTGGTCGCCTTCCTCGTCCGCGAAGAGTCCGGCTACATCACTGCGCAGGACATCGGCATTGACGGCGGCCTCGCACTGAACGGCCTCTATGTCGGTCCCACCCAAGAAGTGAAATAGACTGGACAACAAGGTGCTTGCTGTGTCTCGACCACACTCTTCGGTGAGGCCGTTCAGCTGGGTTTAGGCAGCGGGATGCCTTCGCTGGTCGAGAACTCGGCATTATTTTGCGAAGACAGCCCAAGCGAGACAAGAGTTCTCGGAAATGCCGCGCCGGCGGTATAGGCGAAGGCCGCTTGCAGCCGATTGAAGTTCCGCGGGATTGAGCTGAGGCGCTGGACACGGGTGATTAATTTTGCCGGACGG
The DNA here is from genome assembly GCF_001673055.1 of Mycobacterium sp. 1245801.1. Classification (NCBI taxonomy): domain Bacteria; kingdom Bacillati; phylum Actinomycetota; class Actinomycetes; order Mycobacteriales; family Mycobacteriaceae; genus Mycobacterium; species Mycobacterium sp. 1245801.1. The sequence goes on along the minus strand of NZ_LZKY01000150.1, from coordinate 14,515 downwards.
CCGGTCAAGTGAATGTTGAAGGGATTGGCGACCGCCTGCCCTGGGCCGAGATCCGACACCATTCCCATGTCGTGGTGTTCGTAATTCTTCTTGGTGCCGTATCCAAGGCTGGCCAGAACGTTGTCAGCGAGCACCTTGGCTTGACGGGTCGCATGCTGCGCGGTCGGCGCTGCGATGTTGCCCGGCTGAGTCAAGTCGGGTACGGCGGCGGCATCACCTGCGGCGAACACATCAGAGTGTCCAGGTACCTCCAGATCGGCTTGCACAGTCAGCCGGCCTCGTTCGGTTGGGAGACCGAGCTGCTGTATGAGGGGGGCGGCGGTCACTCCCGCTACCCACACGACGGTGTGTGCGCCGACTCGTGCGCCATCGCTCAACACGACGTGATCGGCATCGACTTCTTTGAGTGTTGTACCTAAGCGCAGCTCAATCCCACGGCTTTCTAGCACTTGGGTCGCGGCGGCGCTAAGTTTGTCGCCCAGTTCGGGCATCACTTTTTTGGCGATGTCAAGAAGCAGGATTTTCACTTCGGCCGGGTCGAACCCGAGTTGGTGGGCAGCGGCATCGGCCACGGCACGAACCGTCGTGGCAAGCACGGTGCCGGTGGCAGATGCGCCGACCACCACGATCGTGCGCCGCGCTTGTGCGGCGTTGGGATCATGCTCGAGGTTGGCTAGCTCCAGTTGTTCGAGGAGGTGGTCACGAAGGTAAAGCACTTCGGCGGTGGTTTTGAACCCCCGGGCGTAAGTCGCCAGCCCGGGGATGTCGAAGAGCCTGCTGACCGAACCTGGCGCCAGTACAAGCCGATCCCACGACAGCGCGCAGCGGCGTTGCTCAAGATCGGTATAACAAATGGTGCGTTCCTCGAAGTCGACGCCATCGACGTGGCCGCGTATCTGGCGCACCCCGTCGAGCATCCCGGCTAGCGGGATCATCGCCGCCCGTGCGTCGGCCAGTCCGCCAACTACGTCGGCAAGCAGCGGGGTGTAGAGCATGTAATCGACTGCTGAAACGACAGTCAGCTCAATGTTGGCTCCTTTGAGCTTCCGTAGCCGGCGCGCCAGCCGGCGGGCGCAGCCGAAACCGACGAATCCGCTGCCGACGATGACGATCGATGTCTTTGTGTTCTGTAGCGCTGGAGTCATTGTTGGTATTTCCTGTCCGATCCAGGTCGACAAATATCTAATGGCTGGTTTGGTTGCAGACGCCTTCTTCCACCTTCTTGCCGATATCAGGGTCGATGTTGCGCCAGTACTCGAAGATGCGCGACTGCACCGGCTCTTTCACACCATCGGACACGTGGGCAACGATGTTATGCACCAATCGTTCCCGCTGTGCATCGTCCATCACCTGACGGACCAGTGTCCCGGCCTGACTCCAATCGTCATCGTCCGGACGCAGCGTGTAGGCAGCCCGGACCATCTTCCCGTCGGCAGACCAGCGCACCTCGGACGCTCGGTACGGATCGGCCTGCGGGCCGCCCACAGAATTGGGGGCATACACCGGATCCGAGGCGTTAACGAATCGCATGCGCCCGTCTTTCGAGTAACTGCGGACCGCAACTTTGGGGGCGTTGACTGGGATCTGATTATGGTTGACGCCGATGCGGGTGCGATGGGCATCGGCATAGGCAAAGCCGCGGCCCAACAGAAGGCGGTCTGGGCTTAAACCTGTGCCAGGCACTAGATTGCTGGGCGCAAACGCTGCCTGCTCCACCTGGGTGTGGTGGTCAGTGACGTTGTGATCTAGGGTCAATCTGCCCACATCGATGAGTGGGTAGTCGGTGTGGGGCCATACTTTGGTCACGTCAAAGGGGTTGAACCGGTAGGTCTTAGCGTCCTCAAAAGGCATGATCTGAACCTTCAGTGACCAACTCGGATAATCGCCACGTTTGATCGCCTCATACAGATCGCGCATGTTGCAATCGGGATCAGTGCCAGCCAGATAGTCGGCTTCTTGTTGAGTCAAGCACTGAATACCCTGATCAGTCTTGAAGTGATACTTCACCCAAAAGATCTCTCCGGCGTTGTTGACCCAACTAAACGCATGTAGGCCATAGCCGTTCATGTGCCGAAACGTTTTGGGGATCCCGCGATCGCCCATCACGAACGTCACCAGATGAGCAGATTCCGGCGAAAGCGTCCAGAAGTCCCACAGCATGTTGTGATCGTGCAAGTCGTTGTCTGCGCGGCGCTTGGCCGCGCGGATCAGGTTAGGAAACTTGATCGGATCCCGAACGAAGAAGATCGGCACGTTGTTACCGACGATGTCCAGATTGCCTTCGGCGGTATAGAACTTCACCGCAAAGCCTCGTGTGTCGCGCAGGGTATCAGCACTGCCGCGCTCGCCGGCATTGCCGGCGAGCCGGACGAACGTCTCGGTGACAGCGCCCGGTTGGAATACCGCCGCGCGAGTATAGGCACTCAGATCATTAGTCACCTCGAAGCGGCCGAAAGCTCCGGTTCCCTTGGCATGTGGCTGTCGTTCTGGCACACGCTCTCGGTTGAAATTGGCCATCAACTCAATCAGATAGTGATCCTGCAACAGGATCGGACCGTCCGGGCCAAGCGTCAGCGACCGCTCGTCACTAGGCGCTGGAGCACCCGCATCTGTCGTCGTGAAGTTATCGTTCATTGCACCGACTCCTGAATGGCGATTGTCGTTACTGTGGTTGGCGCCCAATATGGTCGGTGCGCTGGCGAGAACCCCTTGCGATTGAGTCGGCGGGGCAGCTTGTATGGCCGCCCCGCCGATTGTTCCGGCTGCGCGAACCTATTGCGCGTAGGACGCTGCCCCCATGCCCGCGAATTGTCCGCCTTCGACGATCAGGTACTCCGAGCGGATGGGCCTGCCAGCGAACCAGTCTTCCAGGATTTCGCGGGTGCCGGCCGCATAGCGTGCCTGGGCGGACAGAGAAGTGCCCGAAACATGGGGGGTCATCGCGTTGTTGGGCATGGTGCGCCAAGGGTGGTCCGCTGGTGGGGGTTGGGGGAACCATACGTCTCCGGCGTAGCCGGCGAGTTGACCGCTCTCCAGTGCCGCCACAATGGCTTTCTGGTCGGTTTCCTCGGCGCGAGCGGTGTTGACGATGTAAGAGCCGCGCCGCATTTTGTTCAGCAACCGCTCATTAAACATGCCGTGCGTCTGCGCGATCAGTGGCGAGTGAATTGACACCACATCCACTGCAGCAGCCAGGGATTCGACGTCGGGATGATAGGTGACGTTGAGCCCCCTCTCGACCTCTGGCGGCAACCGATGAACGTCGAAATAGTGCAAGTTAACTCCGAATGGCTTCATCCGCTCCAGAACTGCCCGCCCGATCCGGCCGGCCGCAATCACTCCGACGTCCATGCCCTCGACGTCGTAGGCACGTGCAACGCAGTCGGCGATGTTCCACCCGCCTTCGGCGGCCCATCGATGGGAGGGAACGAAATTGCGGACCAACGCCAGGATCTGCATCACTGCGTGTTCAGCGACACTGATGCTGTTGCTGTAGGTTTCTTCGGCGACCGTCACTCCCCTAGCCCTCGCCTCATCGAGATCTACATGATCAGACCCGATCCCGGCGGTCAGAGCCAGCTTGAGCTTCGGCGCCTTGGCGAAACGCTCCTTGGTGATATAAGCCGGCCAAAATGGTTGCGAGATCACAATGTCGGCGTCGGGAAGTTCCCGCTCGAACTCCGAGTCCGGGCCGTCCTTATCCGACGTCACCACCAGCTGATGGCCACCCTCCTCGAAATATTTCCGCAGTCCCAACGCACCTGAGACACATCCAAGCATCTCGCCGGGTGTGAAATCGATGTTCGACGGACTCGGCAAGGCACTACCATCGGGATAACTCTTGATCACCGGAATACTGTCGCGCGCATACTTCGGCGGGTAGCCCGTCAACGGATCGGGGTACAGCACCATCACACACTTCGCCATCATGTCCTCCTTAGATGGGGTCAGTCCTGCAATTAGCAGAGGGGCGGAGTCCTCTCGCCAAGATTGCAGCCCGTGTCGGCCGTAGCGCCATCGCACACCGAGGGATATCTAAGGCTCACCATCGCGATCAGTACGCAGGCCGCGCCCGCTATCGCGTACATTCGTTCTAGCGTTGGGCTGTTGGGTTTACGTACGGGACTACAGTCGTGCCTTTATCCAATGGACCACGCCGTCGAGTACCTGATCGTGTTCCGGCTCGTTGAAGACCTCGTGATACCGCCGGGGTAAACCTTCGACTCGACGTCGGCCGATCACACACTTGATCAGGCGACGACTGTCGTTGACGGCGACCAGCCTGTCGTCGGAGCCATGGACGACTAAGAGCGGCGCCGTCAGTGCCGGGGCTTGGCCAGGCATGGTTTCACCAACCCGTAGCAGCACACGCCCAACGCCCGCAGGAACCCCTCCCCGATAAACCAGCGGGTCGGCGTTGTGGGCGGCCACTACGACGGGGTCCCGAGAAATGGCCTCGTCGTCGATTTGCAGTAAGGGCGGTCCGGGCAGGATAGCGCTGAATCCTTTGGCGACCTACGCCGGCAAGGGCGGTATCAGAGCCTGAACTGCCACGTCCGGAGCCGACAACACCATGAGGTCGTCGTTGTCCGGAGCCTCTGCGCCATAGGCGAAAACTATTGCGTCACCCATGCTGTGACCGAGCACTATGCACTTCAGGCCAGGATGCTCCCTTCGGGCGATGCCGACCGATGTGGCGACGGTCGCCTGTGTACTCAGAGATATCCCGCACCACGACTCGTTTGCCGCCGGAGCGGCCGTGGCCACAGTGATCCAGCGCGTAGGTCACCGACCTTTCCTCACCGCCTCGCTTCGCGAGGTGATCGGAATGGCGGGGATGCTCGCCCGTTCAGTGAGCTGGCGGTGTGGGATTTCGCCGACTTCGCTTCCACAGCACTGAGACAACGTGTCGTCGACCATCGAGTTGCGACAGGCGGGCTTTGCAGACTGCAGTGACAGCCAGCAGGTGTTCCTCGAACTTTCGCCGAGCTTGCCGCCCGTAAGCTGGTTTCCCCGCCGCGGGTTTAGCTGGCCGTCCGGCGTCTCGCAGCGTCGTACGGCGCCATAGCCACTTCGCATCGTGAGGCGCTGGGCGACAGTACGTTTGAGCGCCCCTAGGCCCCAATGTGTCGGCATGTTCACCGAGCACACCATTGTCTACGCGCTGCGCGGCTCCGGCGAATGCAAGCGGTGCCTGCTGCTGTCGTGGGCAAGATCACAGCGATGGTGCGGAATCAGTGCATCAGGCGAGTTTTGACCTTGCGTTCTTCCAGCAAGAAGGTTTAGCGCTTCCGGGGCAGTCGAGGTGATGTTTCGTGGGCATCAACACCGTTGCCGATACGTCGGCAGAGAAGGCTTTTGGCGAGGCTTGAAGCGACCGAACTGGCCGCAGCGGGTTGCGCTGGTCCCTGGCTTCGCAACGCGTTAGCTGCCCCAGGGAGATCCGCATGACAGGAGATGAAGGGAATGGCAGCGATATGCAAGTCACGGGCGGTCTGCAGCGACGCTGGACGGTCACACCGGATGCATCGGCGCCGCTGCCAAGCCGGGGGCACCCCGGTGCTTCAGAAGCATAAGGGGAGGCATCGGCAGGGGGCCGACATTGGTGATGGGTGAGCGTCGCCACATCACCGGCGTGGCAATCTGTCATGGCTGGCGTCGCTTGACCGAGCCAACCTTTAACCGGACGACCGCCGGACGGTGACAGCTGTGCGGCGCCGACACCTACGAGTATTGACCGGCCAAGGACGGGTGCTCACCGACGCGGATTGGGTTGAATATGCCAATCAGCACCTGACATCCGAACTTTCGGCTTTGAACGCGCAGTTCCTCGAGGGCAGTAGCAGCGAGCGATGGTTGCGTATGTCGTATCAGCCGGGCCGGAATGCCATAAATCATAACCCAATCAGGTCGGGGTTAATTGCTGAGATGTTGGATCAGACCGCCATCCACTGCGGTTACCTAGTAACTGGTTATCCTTGCGCGACAACGCAGATGGAGTTGGTGATCATGCGGCCGGCGACGGCTTGCTGCTATGTCGCGACCGGTCGGCTTATAGGGCGGACAGCAGAAGCAGCCTTTCTGAGCGCCGAGCTGGCCGATGAGGCGGGGTTCGAAATCGCCACAATAAGGGCGGCTGCCCAGGTGGCAACCGGCCTAACAGGACCGCTGTAACGCAATATCCCACAGTGTGTTTGGAAACATGATCGGTTGTGGCCCTGCTGAGCACGGCTGAAACAACGCGTCGGTCAGTATCCGATCGAAGGGAGGTAAGCGCCTCTTGGGTCTTGATATAGGCCTTTTGTCATCAGGTTCAGCAGGTACACAACGCGCAACTGCTGGCGAAAGCACCAGCGCAGCAGTTCGCAGTTGCGCGCCGGCACCAAGAAGCCTGGTCCAGGAAACGCCTCGGCTGCCGATATCAGCGCAATGAGATCGTCATTAGTTTCGGCGACGGAGTGCGTGAGAAATCCAATTCCCGTGGTGTAGCCAGTGATCCGGCCGTGACGTTCGACGACCCGGGCCGCCGACTCAGCAACGGCGTCTTTGAGTTCCCCCGCGCGGTCATGGCCGTGTACCCGCACACACAGCGCATCACACTCCTCGAGATCGCTATCCACTGCCGCTCGGATGCCATAACCCGGATACGCCAGCTTTACCGGGTGTCCCATTCGTGGACATCAGGGTGCGTTCCGCAACTGCAGCCGACGCATCGGAGTGCGGGCGGGTTGCGACCAGGCCAAATACATCCGGATGCGCATTAAAGCTGCTACCGACTCTGCGATTGCTGCGAATGCCTCGTAGCATATCGTCGCGGCTAGTTACCAAAAGCTCGCTGGCGGGTTTGCCGTTCTCGGCTACGCGACTTTTGATGGCCATGGAAGAAGGGCTTCTGCCCGAATTGGCGGCCGTTCCAGACCAGACCCGGAAAGTGCTGACGACTGCGGCGGTCGAGCCGCTGGGTGATCCGGCACTGCTGTGCCGACGGCATTGCGGCTGGGCATCGGTGTCGAGGGCTCCGAACCGGAGCGTTGCGCCGCCAGCCCACGCGTACACGTGGCGGCCTGTCAGCCGCCGCGGCGTTTACTGCGCGGGCAGCAACCTTGACGCTTAGTCCGGCACAGCGAGCCGAGCGGGCGCTGGTCGCTGCGTCGATCAACGTTGGAGCAGGCCCAAGTCGCCGGCTTTGCTCGCGATGGTCTGTCGAACGCTGAGACGGTGCGCGATTGTTTGCCAGCGCTAAGACCGTCGCATGTCACCTGACCAAAGTGTTCAGCAAGCTCGAAATCAGCTCACGAGCCCAGCTCGAACGGGTTGTTTCACCCCACCATCTCCCCGACGGGCGGGTAGCAAGCCAGTCGCCGTGTAGTCTCGCTCTGTGATAGCTCTAGCCTCCTAATGGCAATGCGCGAGATTGGGTTGATCGGTCGGCGCACCGAAACGCGTGCTCTCGATGACCTGTTGGCTGATGTCAAGTCAGGGCAAAGCCGCACGCTCCTGCTGCGCGGCGAGGCGGGCGTGGGCAAAAGCGCATTGCTGGAATTGGTTGTTAGCCACGCCGCGGACTGCCATGTGCTGCGCGCGACCGGCGTGCAAGCCGAGATGGAGTTGGCGTTTGCCGGACTTCATCAATTGCTCGGACCAGTGTTGGGCCGGCTCGAACACCTTCCCGCGCCGCAGCGCGACGCACTCGGTACGGCTTTCGGTCTGCGTTCAGGACCTGCCCCTGATCGATTTTTCCTTGCCCTCGCAACGTTGACGTTGCTGTCGGAGGCGTCTGATGACCGGCCCCTGCTCTGCCTCATCGATGATGAGCAGTGGCTTGATCGTGCATCGGCACAGGTGCTGGCGTTCGTTGCGCGGCGCTTGGGCGCGGAGTCGGTCGGTCTGATTTTCGCGGGTCGAGCCACAAGCACCGAGCTTTCGGGGTTGCCCGAACTAGAGGTCAAGGGTCTGGACAACAACGATTCCCGCACACTGCTCGACGCCGCGCTGACCGCGCCCCTTGATCCGCGGGTTTGCGATCAGATCGTGGCAGAAGCACGTGGGAATCCGTTAGGGTTGCTGGAGTTGCCGCGCGGTGTCACCCCCGCCGAGCTGGCCGGGGGTTTTGCGCTGCCCGCCGCGATGCCGCTTTCAGGGCGTCTTGAGGAGAGCTTCCAGCGACGCCTCGAGGCGTTACCGCCTGCGACCCGCCAATTGCTCCTGCTGGCGGCGACCGATCCGGTGGGTGATCCCTCGTTGCTCTGGGTGGCCGCCGACCGGCTCGGGCTCAGCTTTGAGACGGCGATACCCGCGATCGAAGCGGGGCTAATCGACTTTGGGCCCCGGGTGCAGTTTCGTCATCCGCTGGTTCGGTCAGCGGCCTACCGCATGGCGACGCTAACCGAAAAGCAAGAGGCGCACAGGGCGCTGGCTGACGCGACCGATCCCCGGGTGGATCCGGACCGACGGGCATGGCATCGCGCGCAAGGGGCGCCCGGCCCTGACGAGGCCGTCGCCTCCGAACTCGAAACATCTGCCGACAGGGCGTTGGCTCGAGGCGGATTTGCCGCTGCAGCAGCTTTTTTGGAGCGCGCCGCAACATTGACGCCGACGCCGGCTCAGCGTGCGGCGCGGATGCTGGCCGCGGCGAAGGCCAAACGCGATGCCGGTGCCCTCGACGCCTCACTGGGCCTATTGGTCGCCGTCGATGCCGGACCATTAAACGCAAGGCAGAGCGCCGAGGTGCAGTGTTTGCGTGGGCAGATCGCATTCGATCAGCTGCGCGTTCAAGACGCGGCTCGCTTGCTGCACGCTGCCGCCCAACAGTTCGAACCGCTCAGCGGCGAAACGGCCCGCGATGTACGCGTACAAGCATTGGATGCGGCGATGTTGCTCGGAGATCTCAACGGCCCAGGCGGCATCCGGGAGGCCGCCACCGCTGCGCGTGTTGGACCGCCGGCCCCGCAGCCCCCGCGGGCGATCGACGTGGTCCTCGACGGGCTTGCAGTTCGCTATACCGACAGCTATGCCGCCGCGGTGCCGCTGCTGGCGCGTTCAATCCAGCTGCTGCTGGCCGTGGACGCCGATGCCGAGCATCTCCATGCGTGGCTGCCGATTTCGCGATTGAAGGCCAGCGCTGCGCTTGCCGCCGAGGTGTGGGATGCCGACAGCTGGCATGCCGTGGCGTTGCGTGAGACGCAGTTGGCCCGGTTGGCCGGCGCACCCGTCCACCTACAATTCGCGCTGAATTACCTGGCCTGGACTTATGTGCTGCGCGGTGAATTCGGCAAGGCAGCAGCAATGATCAACGAGGATCACCTAATCGCCGACGCGACAGGCAACCCACCCCTTCGTTTCCTCGAAATGCTTCTTGCGGCCTGGCGTGGGCAGCAGGACACGGCGGAGGAATTGATCCAGGCCACATTAATGTCTGCGTCTGCGGCCGGGCTTGGCAGGGTCGTCGACTTCGCCGTCTACGCCCGTGCGGTGCTCAATAATGGTCTGGGGCAGCTTGTCTCGGCGCGCGAGGCCGCCCAGCATCTTTTCACCAGTGACCATGTCGGATTCGGAGCCCTGGTGATCCCAGAAGTCGCAGACGCGGCGTCGCGGACCAATGATGTCTCTCTGCTCAGCGCGGCCCGTGACTGGATGGCTGAACGCACGCCGGTAACGCCAACACCGTGGGCCCTCGGTCTCGAGGCTCGCATAGGGGCCCTGTTGAGCGAAGGCGACTTCGCCGACCACCTATACCGCGAGTCCCTGGAACACCTCGGCCGCACACCCGTCGGTGTCGAACGCGCCCGCGGACATCTGATGTACGGCGAATGGCTGCGCCGCCAAAATAGGCGCGTCGATGCCCGTATCCAGTTGCGCCTCGCCGACGAGATGTTCGCTTCCATGGGAGCCACCGGCTTTGCCGACCGCGCACGTCGCGAGCTGCGGGCCACCGGTGAAACGGCCCGCAAACGCACGCTCGAGGCCCGCCTTGACCTGACGCCGCAGGAACTGCAAGTGGCATCGCTGGCACGCGATGGGCTTTCGAACCCAGAAATAGGGACACGACTTTTCATCAGCTCGCGCACCGTCCAGTACCACCTCCGCAAGGTCTTCGCCAAGCTCGCCATACGCTCGCGCGCTGAGCTTGTCCATGTGCTGCCCGCTGATACAGCGGCCATCGAGTCCAGCGCATAACACCCCCTCGGGACAAAGAGGTGCGTGTCCGGGGTCGACGCGCCGTCGGCCAATCGACATAGCAGTTTTCTGAACTCAAAGCTCCACCTCGCCATTCCCCGAGAACACGCCGGCTCCGACCAGATCGCCTACTAGGGCTGCTTCCAACGCCGTGGGCCGGCCCCGTCGCGGTGTCAGACTGGAAGGCCTGACCCTGACGGCAGTGAGGTCGTCGGTTGAGAGGCCCAAAGGACGCGGGCGAGCGGACGCGAGGGGTCTGGTGTGCCGATGAGCCGGTTTGGCATCGATCTCGTTGGGCGGCGGTCCGGTGCTGGCCCGGTCGCTACACACTTGTCGTACGCGCCCATCTCGAGCCGCGACATAAGGGACCGACTTTGGGTGGCAGCCCGAGGCCGTTATCACCGTGACTTGTTTAAAGAGTAGTGGCGATGTGTTGCCCTCGCCGTCGCATTCGTCATGGTAACGTGCAGAGCTTCTCCCCGAATGCGCAGCCAAGATCGAGCCACCACGCCGCTGGTGTCGTTGACCGCCAGATCGGACCGTTCCAGTCCCAGGCGACCAATGAGCGATGACATGGCCGGCCAGCCCGTCAGTAGGCTCAGCAGCCGGGCGAAACACCGTCACGTCGCCTCGCTACCGGGGTACCCGGAGTGGTTCTAGACTGGCGACCCTAACGCTCGGAGCAGTTGGACACGTGCACCGCACGCGGTGACGGCCGACCTGCAAGGGCCAAAATTTCGTTGAACCCGTCTAGCAGGCACGAAGCAAATAGCTTCTCGTGCTGAATGGCGGCCCGGTCATAGCGCGCGGTGACGGTACACATGCCGTCGTTGGACAACAGTACGGTTTCTATGGCCATGCCGTTCAATGGGGCGAGTCCGTACTGCCGAAGTACCTTTGCACCTGCGATGTAGGTGTCATGGGGGTGAAGCGGGACATTGCTAGCTAGTACGTCGGAGGCGGCGGCCGCTCGGTGCATCATCAGCGCCAAAATCGGCTTCGGCAACCTACTCAGCACTGGTGCAAGGGAATTGATCAATCCTTTGGCCGGCTCTTGGCGGCGCTGGGTCAATTGCGCACGGATTTTTTGGATGCGTTCGACTGGTTCGTCTATACCGAGTGGACCCGCGAGGGCGACGCTGGTAAACCGGTTGCCGCCAGCAGGCTCGGATCCGGTGCGCAAGTTCATCGGCACGACCATGGGTATGTGGGCCGTCGGCTCCCCGAGAGCCGCGTGGTAGCGCGACAAAGCACCGCACAGGCCGGCCAAGTATGCATCGTTGATTGAGCCGCCCGCGGCACTCGCCGCATTGCGCAAATCAACCAGTTTGATATCCAGTGCTTCACTGCGGATCGAAAGGCTGCGGTGCCGGAGCAACGGCGATGGTTTTGCAGGTTGCGCAAGCACTCTCGCGGCCGAGCGGACGTAACCGAGAATACGTGCCGGTTCACTCATTGCCAGACCGGGGACCGACAGTGCCGGCACGATGTTGCCGTGGGCCCCATCGATCCGCTGGTCAATCCCGGCCGCTGCGAAGGAGTTCGCAGAAGGATCGTTGAGACCGGGTTGCTGCGTTCTCGGCTCGGATGGCGGGTTTCTCTCTTGGTCGTAGATCTGAGCGGACATCTGGGCGCTGCCGATACCGTCGGCGAGCGCATGACTGAGGTGCAACAGGACGGCGGCCCTTCCATCGGCGAGGCCCTCAACTAGTGTCGCGGTCCACAACGGTCGCGCTACGTCCATCGGTGACTGCAGCATCACCTCAGCCACATCGAATAATTCGCGCAATGTGCCGGGTTCTGGAACGCGGATTCGCCGCACGTGGAAGTCCAGGTTGAAATCGGGGTCGAGGCCCCATCGCGGCGAGGCTATCGGCAATAGCGGTGCAACCACCTTTTGGCGCAGGCGCAATACTTGTCGGGAAACCGCTTCGGCGTGGGCCCGGACGCGGTCCCAGTCGGGTGTGGTGTCAAGGATTTCCACGGCCATGAATCCGGCGCGGAACCAGGGATTGGCGTCATTCCGAAGCATCAGATAGTCGACTGGGGCTAATCGGCTTTGCCACGTGCCGGCCGCGGTGAGGTCAGGTGCTGCCGTCCTTCCCGGTTTGCCGCCAGTCGCGGATGCTCCGGCACGCGAGCCCTGGCCGTGTAGTTGCTGGGTCAACTTTGTTGCTCTCTTTCTTGCCGGAACGTTTCGCGCGCAGGCGTTTTCAGGGCCCGGCGGAGGTAAATAACAGTGGGCATCGGGCAACGACCATCGGCGTGGGCACCTACGATTTTCTGAACGGGGGCCGCTGGATCTGTCGCCATGGTTGTGCTTCTTCAAGCTCGTAGGCTAGCTCTAGCAGCCGAGCTTCCTGGCCGATGGGAGCGGCCAGCATCATCCCTACTGGCATGCCGTTTGCGGACTGCGCCAAGGGCAGTGAGATCGCAGGCTGCCCGGAGATATTGTGCTGGGGGGTAAAACCTATCCAGTTGGTAAGCCGGTCGATGATCTGCTCGAAGCCTGCCGTTGGGTCTAGGTGACCGATTCGCGGGGTTTCGTGCGCGAGCGTCGGGGTCAATTCAACGTCGTAGGTGCGGTGGAACTCAGCGCGTTTTCGGCCCATACCGGTCAACCGCGCGACTGCTGGCGGTAGCCGCTGTAGGTTGCACTGGCCGTTGCGCGCCAACCCCAGCGTCAGGTTGTCGAATTTGCCCAAATCGACGGCAGGGCCCCCCATGTGGCGGCTCATTCGTGAAAGCGCCATCACCAGATAGGTGCAACTCGACGAGTACAACAGGTAGTCACCGGGGAAGGACGGCGGCTCAACGGCCTCATCGGAATGGTCGACGCGATGTCCGAGTTCTTCGAGCAGAGTTGCGGTCTTGAGCGTCAACTCGGTTATTTCGGGATCACACGCGCCCGCAGCCGAGCGCGTCCGCATAGCGATCCGCAAACGGGCCTTACCTGGCGCGCGCACATCACCGATAGGAGGCAGCCGGCGGTTGCGCCCAAGCCGCTCCGTCTCACGATAAAATGCCGCTGTATCCCGTACCGAGCGCGTCAAGACACCGTTTTCGATGATCCTGATCGGTAGCCAGCGCATCGCCAAGTCCATCGGCAAACGGCCCCGCGACGGCTTCAAACCGACCAACCCGTTGCAGGAAGCGGGAATTCGGATTGATCCACCGGCGTCGTTGGCTTGGGCGATCGGCACTACTCCAGCCGCGACAAACGCCCCAGACCCTGACGATGATCCGCCGGATGTGTAATTCGGATTCCAGGGGTTACGCACTGCGCCCAGCCGTGGGTGCTCGGTTGCCGCGTTCAACCCGAACTCCGACATACGTGTTAAGCCCAGCGGCACCATTCCGGTGCGCAGGTACGAACGGACGAATTCCCCGTTCTTCACGGCGGGTCGGGGGTCCCAGGCGTCGGTCCCGGCCATTGCTGGCATCCCTGCCACGGTTTCGCAGTCTTTGAGGAAGCTGGGCACACCGCTGAAGAACCCTGCACGGATGCTGGCGGCCTTCACCTTGGCACGCGCATGGTCGAAGGCTGCGTAGGCAAGGCCGTTGAGGATGGGGTTTACCGCTTCGGTGCGTGTTATCGCGGCCTCAACAATTTCTTGCACCGACACTTGGTATTTTCTCAACGCCTCAGCGAGAGCGACTCCGTCATGTTCGCCCAGGGCGTCGTCGCGGAAAGCGTGTACCGGCTCCAACGGAAAAGCTCCTATCTGACTGGGGTTACGAGCGTCAGCAGACAGCGCTCCACGCGGTCTCCCCAGCTCGGCTTCCCTCTGCCACGAGAGGTTCACTACGACCAAAAACGCCGTACGTGAGCGCTTCTGGGTCATTCCGTTTTCGAAAGTGACGCAAAACACAAGGCTGGGAAGGGTGGGCAACGCGGGCGTCCTCTCTTAGGAGGGCGGTAGTCGTTCAGGTGACCACCCGAAGCGATCAGCGCCTGCTACACAACGGATCTCCTGCGACCAATGCGCCGTGCAACACAGCGTGGCTGGCCGCTCACCCGACCCCGTTTGACACCCCAGAAGTGTTCTCTTGGTCCAGTGCCCTACTGCCCTTACCGCAACATCTGGCCGACGACGGAACAGTGCGTCGAGGATTTTTTGCCCGTTTTTGCTGGCTGTTATCCATCCACAGTCACCGAGTGGCTATGCCTGGTTGTGACCGCAGAAAGGTTGGCGTCGAAATCCAGACCGCGACGTCAGCAGAGCGACCGTAGTCTGATTCATAGAACTCACGGAATGGACGTGACTGTGGATCGACAAGCCACCACACGCAGCTGTCTGGCCGGTCTGCGCATCGACGCATACGCGGTAGGAATCCG
>NZ_LZKY01000149.1:0-729 GCF_001673055.1 Mycobacterium sp. 1245801.1 | reverse complement strand
CGCCAGCACGACGGACTCAACGCCGCACTGCGCGGCGTGCTGGCCTCCGGGAACCTGGGGCAGCACAACGGGTTACCCGCCTCCATCATCGTCACCACCACACTGGCCGAGCTCGAAGCCGCCGCCGGGCGCGGGCTGACCGGCGGCGGCACCCTGCTGCCGATGAGCGATGTCATCCGCCTGGCCCGCCACGCCCACCACTATCTCGCCATCTTCGACAAAGGCACATCGCTGGCCCTGTACCACACCAAGCGCCTGGCCTCCCCTGGCCAACGAATTGTCCTGTACGCCAAGGACCGTGGATGTTCACATCCGGGTTGCGACGTATCCGGCTACTACTGCGAAGTCCACAGAGAGAATGGGAGGTCGCTCGCGGCGGTGGTCTGACTCTGAAGTCCATTGACGCCGCTTGGTTGTCCTTGCGTGGATTTGTCGACTGGCGCCGCGAGTGACGTGCTCGACGTCACCGACGCGACGGCTGTGACTTCATAGGAGCTTGCACCCACAAGCTGCCCATCTCTGTTGTGTCCAACCGCCAACGCCGGTGACGCCACCCATCCACCCAGAAATAGAGGACGGCAATCACCAGCATGACAACCAAACCCCCATCTCGTCACATCGTCGCAGGAGTCGACACCCACAAACGGACCCATCACGCCGCAGTGCTGGACGCCAACACCGGAAAACTGCTCGCCGACCACGAGTTCGCTGCCACGCAAGCCGGCTACC
>NZ_LZKY01000148.1:0-1960 GCF_001673055.1 Mycobacterium sp. 1245801.1 | reverse complement strand
GGCCAGCAGTCCCGGCCCTCGTCCTCGCGTCGAGGAACGTGCATGCGAACGCCACTGCAGATCTAGCCGACGTGCCGCTGGCGGCTAGTGCGAGTGATCGCGCGGGAAGCCAAGCAGTGCGGGCCACAAAGCAACGTCGGAGGCCCGCGGTAAATCGGGTACGGGTATTTTCCGCTTCGGGCTTATTAGCGGTCGAGTCAATAATCGGCTGGTATCCACAATCGCGAGAAAGCAGATCGCGGGAAACCCAATGCGCGTTTGCCAGTCGCTAGTAGAAGTTCCAAAGAGGCGACAGTGATCGGCCGAGCTAGCCAACACCTTCCGAGCTCTGCTCGGTGGCGCAGTGGACCATTCGCTCGCTCAGCTGGATCAGCGGGTCTTCATACCCACCAGGCATGGTGTAGGCCAATCGGCGCAATTCGACGGCAAACTCGTACAGATGCTGGGTCAGCAACGCGACGGTCATAAGGCGGCAGTGACGATCTTTGCGGTGACGGTAGCTACGCGGAACAACATACTTCCCAAACTTCCCCCTATAGGCGACCCAGATGTTTGGCGACGTGTCCCGATTCGTCGATGGCAGCGTAATCGCTCCCGCATCTAATTACAACTGTGTTTGTAAAAACTCCCGCGCGGCGTATGGAGCGGACCAATAAGTCTCCGGCCGGCCGACCGTGCAAGACGGACCAGCTATGCGAGCTGCGGTTGCTAGAAGTCCCAGTCCTCGTCCTCGGTGACGACGGCCTTGCCGATCACGTAGGACGAGCCCGAGCCGGAGAAGAAGTCGTGGTTCTCGTCGGCGTTGGGTGACAGCGCCGACAGGATCGCCGGGTTGACGTCGGTCTCGTCGCGCGGGAACAGCGCCTCGTAGCCGAGGTTCATCAGCGCCTTATTGGCGTTGTAGCGCAGGAACTTCTTGACGTCCTCGGTCAGCCCGACCTCGTCGTAGAGGTCCTGGGTGTACTCCACCTCGTTGTCGTAGAGCTCGAAGAGCAACTCGTAGGTGTAGTCCTTGAGCTCCTGCTTGCGCGCGTCGTCCACCAGGGCCAGGCCGCGCTGGAACTTATAGCCGATGTAATAGCCGTGCACGGCCTCGTCGCGGATGATCAGCCGGATCATGTCGGCGGTGTTGGTCAGCTTGGCCCGGCTCGACCAGTACATCGGTAGGTAGAAGCCGGAGTAGAACAGGAAGCTCTCCAGCAGCGTGGAGGCGACCTTGCGCTTGAGCGGCTCGTCGCCCTTGTAGTACTGCATGACGATCTCGGCCTTGCGCTGCAGGTTGGGGTTCTCCTCCGACCAGCGGAAGGCGTCGTCGATCTCGGCGGTCGAGCACAGCGTGGAGAAGATGTTGCTGTAGCTGCGGGCGTGCACCGACTCCATGAACGCGATGTTGGTGTACACCGCTTCCTCGTGCGGGGTCAGCGCGTCGGGGATGAGGCTGACCGCCCCGACCGTGCCCTGGATGGTGTCCAACAGGGTCAGGCCGGTGAACACGCGCATGGTCATCTGCTTCTCGTGGGCGGTCAGGGTGCCCCATGACGGCAGGTCGTTGGACACCGGCACCTTCTCCGGCAGCCAGAAGTTGCCGGTCAGCCGGTCCCAGACCTCGGCGTCCTTGTCGTCTTGCAGCCGGTTCCAGTTGATCGCCGAAACGCGGTCGATCAGCTTCATGTTTTCGGACACCAGAACCCCACTTCACACGCCGTTTTGCCGGATGAATCTCAGGCTCCAGACACTACCCCTGGGGTGCGACAAGCGACGGCAACACAACAACTTGTGTTTGCGTGTCGCAAGCGCCCCCCGGCGCACCGTCGGTTCCATTCCGTTCTCCAGTATCGCGCGCCAAGGATGTACCATTTGGTACATGTTTACCGAAGACAGCGTCGAGATCGACGCACCGCCCCGACTCGTCTGGGACGTCTTCACCGACGTCGAGCACTGGCCGGACTGGACCGCCTCG
>NZ_LZKY01000147.1:0-792 GCF_001673055.1 Mycobacterium sp. 1245801.1 | reverse complement strand
GACGCTACCCCGCTGGTAACCTCTCCACGCCGGTTCAAGCCGACGCTGCGGTGCAATTTGCCGCCGTTCGCTCGTCGAGCGCCTGATCGATCAATGTGGTACTGGAATGCCGTCGCAGAGTTATCGAGCCGCTAGGCGCGCTCGCGTCACCAGGCGGATTCGCCATCGATGGTCGCGAGGTCTCGCATGGGTAGAAAATTACGGGCGGACGCCGTTGGCCGCTATTCACTATGTACTAGCCTCGACGCAGCGCAGACACGGCTTCATCTCACTAGCGAATCCCAGCGACGTCAGGCCGGTCCGACGACGATCTGCCTCAAACCGATGCTGACGGCCGCATAAAGTCGGTGGTCTTACGCCAGCGATCAGTCACCTTCGAGATAAAGAATCTGCGCCGTTCGCCGGGGTGAAGTGAGCGAAGCGCTGCCTCGGCTTAGCATTCGGACATGCGCGATATCGAAGCGATTGACGCCGATCTGCAGTTGGTGTCGCGCGCTTGGTGCGCGGCTTTGGTGGCAAATGATCACGCACCGAGTACCACCCTGATCGACCAGCTTCGCGAGGAGCGACAGCAGTGAGGCGCTGCGTCCGGAACTGACATGACCGGATACCACTAGAGGTAGCGTCGTAGCTGGTCGGAAGCATAGACGGCGGGTTGGCGGGTGGTGCGATGCAGCTGAAATGGATTAGCGTTGCCGGTCTGATCGCTCAGGCCGGTGGTGATCCGTGGGCGATTAACCAGAGCTTGCAGGCCGGCAGCCCCGCGCAGATTTCGAGCCTTGCGGAGGCTTT
>NZ_LZKY01000146.1:0-1153 GCF_001673055.1 Mycobacterium sp. 1245801.1 | reverse complement strand
AATTGCAGGTCGGCCCGGTGCCGCGGGCGGCTGCGTCCGCGGCACCTGCCGCACCTGGGCATCTCGGCCCGCTCGGCCGCGGTGTCGGCGATTGTTGTGCTGTGTGCGCTGGCCATCGCCGGCGCGGGACTGGACGCGATCCTGTACCGGTCGCTGCTGGCGGGCGTCGATTACGCCACCGCCGAACGGGTCCGCGATATCACCAAGGCGCTGCAGGCCGATTCGTTCGACGACCTCGACAACGCGCTGCTGCACACCGACCAGCGGGTGGTCGCGACCCAGTTGATCGGCCCGGACGGCACCGTGGTCAGGCGGTCCGGCTCGGCGCCGAAAACGCCGCTGGTCTCGCCGGATCAGTTCGACTTCAACCTGCGTCGCGGCCTGCCCGACGACGCGGTGGCCGGCGACGACATGCGGGTCAGCGGCCAGAAAGTCGCGACCCGATCAGGTGTCTACACGGTGCTGGTGGGCGGGGGCAGCGAGGCGGTCGAGGGGACCGCGCGGGCCCTGGCGATCCTGTTGGCCTGCAGCGCGCCGGTGATTGTCGCGGTGGTGGCGGGGGCGACCTACTGGCTGGTGCGCCGCTCGCTGCAGTCGGTGGACGCGATCCGGACCAGGGTGGCCGACATCTCGACGTCCGATCTGGCCGAGCGGGCCGAGATGCCCAGGTGCGGCAGGTGCCGCGGACGCAGCCGCCCGCGGCACCGGGCCGACCGGCCACCGAATGTGCGCACGCCCTTGATTCTGCAGGGCCGCGTGCTCGCAGAGAACACCAAGCTCAGCGCGCTCTCAGCGCCCTCTCAGCGCCGCCGTCCTAGGCTGACACCGTCATGCTTGGTACCGCCCGCTCTTCGCGTCGTCCCGACCGGGTGATCACCCGAGTGCTGGTCAGCGCGGCGATGCTGGTGGGCCCGGCCGTGCTGGTGGCGGCGCCGGCCGGCGCCGACCCCAGCCCATTCAGCACCCTGCACTCGAGCTGCAACGACACGGCCCCGGCGGGAAGGGACGCGCTGCTGCAGGGAATCCGGCGCGGCATCGCCGACTGGTCGACCGGCGCACCGCACACCTCGGCGCGCACCACGTGCGCCGCCCGGCCGACTCCGACACCCCGCTGATCGCTCAGCCGCTGTCGGCGCCCGACGGCACGGCCGGG
>NZ_LZKY01000145.1:0-6981 GCF_001673055.1 Mycobacterium sp. 1245801.1 | reverse complement strand
GCGGCCACGCCCGATCCGTTGTCGTTGATGCCCGGCCCGTCGGGAACGCTGTCCAAGTGGGCCCCGGCCATCACCACGTCGGTCGCCGACCCGGTCTTGGTCTGCGCAATCACGTTGCGGGCGCGGAAGCTTTGGACGCTCGCGTTGAGTTTGATGGTGGTGGGGCCGGGCTGGCCGCGCAGCTGCACCCCCACCGACTTGGTGACGCTCAGCACCGGAATCTTCACCTCGGTGGTCGGGCCGAGCGTGCCGCCCATCTGTTGTTCGTCGACGTTGTCGGCGATGATCATCGCCACGGCGCCGCGCTGTGCCGCGGCGTTTTCCTTCTGTGCGAACGGGCAGGTGCCGCGGTCCACCAGCACCACGGCGCCCTGCAGCGGCAGGGCGGCGTAGTCGGCGGCCGCGCAGCCCAAGTTGTCCGGCGGTGCGGCGAGGAGCGGCCCGCTCACGCCGGCCGGCGGGGTGCCCAGGCTGAAGTCCAGCGCGTGCGCCTCCACCGACTTGCCGCCGACGGTGAGCTCCGGCTTCTCGGCGTGGAACACGCGCGCCGAGAATTCCGGGGTCTGCACGTCAAATCCGCTGCCGCGCAAGACGTTCACCACATAGTCGACGCTGGCCTCGTAGCCGGGCGTGCCCACCGCCCGGGTGCCGTTGTTGGCGTTGGCGATGTCTTGCAGCTTGGTCAGGTGGGCCATCATCGCGTCGGTGGTGACCTTGTCGCGCAGGCCGGCGGCGAATTCGGCCGCGCCGGGGTGCGTTTGCTGCGAGTCGGACGACCGATGCGAGCAGCCGGTCGAGAACGCGGTCAGGGCGATCACGGCCAGCATCGCCGGAATCGTCGTGGATTTGTTCACCATCGCGCCCCAGGTTAGACCGCTGCCGAACCGGCCCGGATCAGGACACGGCGGTATCAGACATGCAGTGCGCTGAAGGGCGCAAAGGGGATGTTGCGCACCACGAACCAGGCCAGCACCAGCGACAGCGTCACGGCGGCGGCCCAGCGCCGGTGCTGCCAGCTGCGGATGCGCCGGCCCACCAGGCGCCCGTAGGTCCAGGAGAAGTAGGCCCACGCCAGCAGCGCGACAGCCGCCAGGCCCAACGCGTTGAACCTGGCGGCCGCCAACAGGTTGCCGTGCAAGAGCGAATACACCATCCGCAAGCTGCCGCAGCCGGGACAGTCGATCCCCAACAACGCCTTGGTGGGGCAGACCGGCAGCGGACCGTTCGGTGTGGTCGGGTCACCCGCCCAGATGGCGGCGCACATCAGCGTCGTGGATGCGGCCACGACCAGTGGCGCACCCAAGCTCGCGTGCGCCGCCCCCCAGCGGGTCACCATGATCGAACTCTAGAACCTTTAGAACATCGCGGCGAGTGCCGCGTTGGTGTCCGTGTTGAGCGCGCCGACCGCCATCAAAATGCCGTAGATGATGCCCACCACGATGCCGATGGCTACCGACCAGATCACCCATTTCTTGGCACTTTCGGCGGACGCCTGCGCCTCGGCATAACGTCCCTGCGCCCACAACCCATTGACCTGGCTCGACTTGACTATCGCCACGATTCCGAAGGGAAGACAGCAGAACAGGGTCGCCAGAATCGACCACACCAGATAGTTATTCGGCGCTTCGCCGGCCGGCTGCTGCGGCGGGTAACCGGGAGACGGCGGCGGGTAATTGGGCGGCGGAGGAGGGGGTTGTGTCATGGATTCTCCAGTCCAGAGAAGTTAGCTGACGTAAAGCGGTCTAACCATACCCGAGCGGACTCTGATCGGCACTAGCAATGCAAAATCTGGTTTAGGCCGGGCCGGGCGCAACGCGCCGGAGACGCCACCGCATTCACCGGGCGGCTCGATTACCGCCGGACTCAACATAATTCGCCAGCGGGCGGCGCAAGCCGCGCGGCACTATCATTTTCCTGGGCCTCTGCCCGTTGAGCCGACGAAGGATGCCTACACAGACAATTGCCTGCGGAACGTATTGCTTTACCACGACATAGACCTACTATCCGTGTTTAGAAGCCGCCGTTAAGGAGCCATTCATGTCTGATTTCAGCAACGTGCTGAGGGCAGCGGTCTTAACGGCCCTCATGGCCGGTTCGGCCTTAGCGGGCGGCATCACTGCGAGCGCGGACCCGGCCACCACCGGCAACCCGTCGGATATCAACGCGCTTGCGGCCTCGCTGTCGAAGGGCTACGGCCTGAACAACTGCACCGCCGGAAACATCGACCGCAGCACGCAACTGGCGGTACTCACCTGCGGGCAGAGTCCCGACCCGAGCGGCCCGGTTCAGGCCAAGTACGTCCTGTTCACCAACGCCGAGAACTTGGCCACCTCGTTTAAGGCCACCATCAAAGAGGACGTCCTGACCCCCTGCGGGGACGCCACCCAGTCGCCGTCGACCTGGCACAAGGACGGCGCCGCCGACAGCGCCGGTCAGGCGGCCTGCGGCACGTACCGCAACGGCGCCGAGATCATCTGGACCACCGACGCCAAGAACACGCTGAGCTTACTGCGCGCGTCCAACACCGACGTGGCCGCGCTCTACCGGTGGTGGCGCGCCAACGGGTGAGATTCGGCGAAGGGCCGCAACCGATTCAAGAACAGATGACCGAGAGACGTTCGCCCTCTTTATTTCCATCAACCGCAGGGAGTCAGGAAAATGTCACATCTCAACACCGCGCTGCGAGTCGTGTCGGCCGCAGCATTTACGGGCAGTTTGGCTTTCGCGGGTTGTGCCACCGCAACCGCCGAACCCAACACGGGTAACGCGGCGGACCTGAACACGCTGGCCGCCTCGCTGTCGAAGGGCTACGGCCTGAACAACTGCAAGTCCCAAGAGCTGACCGAGGCAGGCGAGCTGGCCGAACTGGTGTGCGGGCAAAGCCCCGACTCCAGCGGACCGGGATCGGGTGTCTACGCGCTCTTCTCCAACAGCACGAACCTGGGCTCCGCGTTCAGTTCTACGATCAAGGACGTGTCCCTGGCCGCGTGCGGGGACGCCGGGCAGTCACCGGGAACCTGGAAGCAGAACGGCCAGACGGGCGGCCAGATCGCCTGCGGCACCTACAAGAACTACGCGACGCTGACCTGGACCACCGACGCCAAAAACGTGTTGGGACATCTCACGTCGGCCAACTCCGATGTCAACGCGCTCTACCAGTGGTGGCGCACCAACGGCTGACGCTCAGAGCGCGGCCGCAACCAGATCCGCTACCGCCCGCATCCCGTCGGCGTTCGGGTGCAACGGAGCGGGGCGTCCGGGCAGTGACACACCCAAGCGGGTCGGCAGCGTCGTCCAGGGCTCTGCCGACCATGCGTGGTGCTCCCGGCTGGCCGCGGCGGCACGGATGAGTCCGCAGCCGGTCGCCGCGGCGGCATCGGCCGTCATCGTCTCCAGCGTCGCGGCCACGTGGCGACCAAGGTCGGCGTCGGCGCTCGACAGCGGCGCGGCCGGCACACCCGGCGGCGGCAGCATCGTCAGGTAGTCGACGAAGAATATCCGTGCCCCCGCGCACCGGTGGCGCACTTCCCGGCCGACCGCGCACAGCAATTCAAACACCGCGTCCAAGGCCGCATCTCGCGCTTGGCGGTCCAGCAGTTCGGTGATGCGGTCCCCCAGCAACGGCAGGTGCCGCAGTGCCCGCGGCAGCGACGCCGCCATCAGCAGCGGGATGTAGCCGACGTCGTTGCCGCCGATGGTGACGGTGACCAGACTTTCGGTGCCGTCCAGCGCGGCGATCTGGGGTGGCGCCCCGCGCTGGCTTTCGGTGAGCACGTGGGCGGTGGTCGCCCCGGAAAAGGTGACGTCGACCAGGTCGTAGCCGTGACGCTGCGCGATCAGGTGGGCGTAGTTGCGTGCGGATCGACCCGACCATCGCGGAGCCCCTGCCGCGCGGGGACGGATGCCCGGGCCCGCGGCCATCGAACTGCCTAGCGCCACATAACGATTCATTGACTTAGGCTGGGGCTGGAAGCCTGCGCCCAGAACCGCTTCGGGATCCGTCCGGCGCGGCGGGCCAGATACCCGGCCGTGACCGCGGCGGCCATCGCGGCGGCCATCGCCGCCGGATCGGCGGCCCGGGTCACCGCGGTCGCCAGAAGTACGGCGTCGCAACCTAATTCCATCGCCAGCGCGGCATCGCTGGCGGTTCCGATGCCGGCGTCGAGCACCACCGGAACGCCGGCCCCGGCGACGATCATCTCGATGTTGTGCGGGTTGGTGATGCCCAGGCCGGTGCCGATCGGCGAACCCAGCGGCATGACGGCCGCGCAGCCGGCGTCCTCGAGCCGGCGCGCCAGCACCGGATCGTCGTTGGTATAGGGCAGCACGACGAATCCGTCGTCGACCAATTGCTCTGCGGCCCGCACCAATTCGACCGCGTCGGGCAGCAGCGTGCGTTCGTCGGCGATCACCTCGAGCTTGATCCAGTTGGTGTTCAGCGCCTCGCGCGCCAACTGTGCGGTGAGCACCGCCTCGGCCGCGCCGCGGCATCCCGCGGTGTTGGGCAGCGGCGTGATGCCCAGCCGGTTGAGCAGATCGAGCAATCCGGTGCCGCCCTCGGCGTCGACGCGGCGGATCGCGACGGTGGTCAGTTCGGTGCCCGAGGCCACCAGCGCCTCTTCGAGCACCGCGAGGTTGCTCGCGCCGCCGGTCCCCATGATGAGCCGCGACGCGAAGCTGCGGTCTCCGATGGTCAGTTTGGGCATCTCGGACTTAGCCACCTTGCACCGCCGTCACCACCTCGAGCCGGGCACCGTCGAATAGCTCGGTGGCCCAACGGGATCGCGGTAGCACCGTGTCATCCATGGCCACGGCCACCCCGCGGTCCGGGAACCCCAGGGACTGCAGTAACGCGGCGACCGTGATGGGCGCGTCGACGTCGACCTTCTGTTCGTTGACCAGAACGATCATGGGTGTGCTCCCACCGGGGCCAGTTCGGACACGATCTGTTCTGCCGTCCAGGGCGCCAACAGGAATCCCGACCGGCCGTGGCCCGCGGCGACCAGCGTCCGCGCATCCAGGCGATGCACCAACGGAAGATTGTCCGGGGTCATCGGGCGCAGCCCGGCGGCGCATTCGGCCAACTCGTATTCGCCCAGCGCCGGCAGCACCGCGCACGCGTCGTCGAGCAGGTCGCGCACCCCCGACACGACCGGGGCCGTGTCGCGCCCGTGCTCGTACTGGGTGGCGCCGACGACCACTCCGTCCGCGCGGGGCACCAGGTACACCTGCCGTCCGTGCACCCGGGCGCGAATCACCCGCCGCGGCAACGGCATACAACCCTTGCGCCACCGCAGCCGCAGCACCTCGCCCTTCACCGGGCGCACCGGCAGGCCCGGCCACAACGCCGGCGCGTCGATGCCGTTGGCGATCACCACCGCGTCGGCCTCGACGCGCGACAGCTCGTGCACCGCCGGCGCCCACCGCACCCCGAGGCGCTCACACTCGGCGGCCAGCGCGTCGAGCACCGCGCGGTTGTCCACGGCCAGTTCGGTGGGCGCCCGGAAGCCGTGCCTGATGCCCTGCGCCAGCAGCGGTTCGACGTCGCGGGCCGCCGATTCCCAGACCACCGGGTGCCCCTGGCCGGACAACCAGTCCGCGACGGTGCGCAGGTCGGCGACGTCGGCGCGGTCGACGGCCACCACCAGCGACTCGCGCGCGGTGACCACCCCGGGCGGCAGCCCGTCGGTGAAACCGCCCTCGCGCCACAGCCGCAGCGATTCCAGCCCCAGCCGCAGCAACCGCTCCTCGCCGGGCCAGCCTTCGCTGTGCGGCGCCAGCATGCCGCCGGCCACCCAGGATGCGCCCTGGTGGTCGCTGCGATGCACCCGCACCGACCAGCCGGCCTGCGCGGCGCGGCGCGCCACCGCCAGCCCGATGACGCCGCCGCCGATGACGGCTAGGTACCCCGATGGGGGTCCCGAGGGCATCCCGGTCATTCTCGAGCCTCCCTTCGCCGGCATGATCCGGATCAGGTGTGACGGTAAGGGCAGGTCCGGGTGGCTCCGGCTGTGCCCACTCTCAGCCCCGCAGTCGCCTCGACTACCCGGGACTCCCGTGTCTGGTGGTTCTCTTCGGCTCCACGCTAGCGCGCTAGCGTCTCGGTGTGCATCAACCTCTTGCCCGGCTGGCCGCGGCGCGACTCTATCTGTGCACCGACGCGCGCCGTGAGCGCGGCGATTTGGCCGAATTCGCCGACGCAGCCCTGGCCGGCGGCGTGGACATCATCCAGCTGCGCGACAAGGGTTCGGCCGGTGAGCAGCGGTTCGGCCCGCTGGAGGCGCGTGAGGAGCTGGCGGCGTGTCAGGTCCTGGCCGCCGCGGCACGCCGGCACGGCGCCCTGTTCGCCGTCAACGACCGCGCCGACATCGCCCGCGCGGCCGGGGCCGACGTGCTGCACCTCGGCCAGGGCGACCTGCCGCTGGCGATCGCGCGCGACATCGTCGGGCCGGACGTGCTGCTCGGCTCGTCCACCCACAGCGCCGATCAGGCCGCCGCGGCCGCGCGCAGCGAAGCGGACTACTTCTGCGTCGGGCCGTGCTGGCCCACGCCTACCAAACCGGACCGCGCGGCGCCGGGCCTGCCGCTGGTGAAGGTGGCCGCCGGGCTGGGAACCGACAAACCATGGTTCGCCATCGGCGGCATCGACGAGCGCCGGCTGCCCGAGGTGCTCGACGCCGGCGCCCGGCGCATCGTGGTGGTGCGTGCGATCACCGCGGCCGCCGAGCCGCGGGCCGCGGCCACGCGGCTCAGTTCGGCGCTGGCAGCAGCGCGCTGATCCGGCGGGCCAGCTGCGAGGGCGCCCGGTCGGCCTCCGACGGGGGCCCGGGCATGCACCAGACGAAGACGCCGGTCTCGATCTCGATCGTGCGCGGCAGGTATCGCCGTCGCTCGTCGCCGTCGCCCAGCGGCAGCACCGCCGGCGCGGTGCGCAGCCGCTGCCAGCTGGCCGCGAAGCCCGGGTGCAGCGGCAGGTCGGCC
>NZ_LZKY01000144.1:0-647 GCF_001673055.1 Mycobacterium sp. 1245801.1 | reverse complement strand
GCCCGCCGCGAGATCAGCGTCAAGATCCCCGCGGGTGTCGGCGACGGCATGCGCGTGCGGCTCGCCGCCCAGGGTGATGACCGACGCCGGTTGGGTGCCGGGCGGGATGGTGATTTCGCTGACGCCGTCCAAGATGGCGTCGACGGTGACGGTGGCGCCCAGCGCCGCGTCGACCATCGGCACCGAAACCGTGCAGTGCAGATCGTCGCCTTCGCGGACGAAGACGTCGTGGGGCTGTTCGTGGACCTCGACGTAGAGGTCGCCGGCCGGGCCGCCGCCGGGCCCGCCGCGAGATCAGCGTCAAGATCCCCGCGGGTGTCGGCGACGGCATGCGCGTGCGGCTCGCCGCCCAGGGTGATGACCGACGCCGGTTGGGTGCCGGGCGGGATGGTGATTTCGCTGACGCCGTCCAAGATGGCGTCGACGGTGACGGTGGCGCCCAGCGCCGCGTCGACCATCGGCACCGAAACCGTGCAGTGCAGATCGTCGCCTTCGCGGACGAAGACGTCGTGGGGCTGTTCGTGGACCTCGACGTAGAGGTCGCCGGCCGGGCCGCCGCCGGGCCCGACCTCACCCTGGGCGGCGAGCCGCACGCGCATGCCGTCGCCGACACCCGCGGGGATCTTGACGCTGATCTCGCGGCGGGC
>NZ_LZKY01000143.1:0-30229 GCF_001673055.1 Mycobacterium sp. 1245801.1 | reverse complement strand
TGTGCGCCGCCGCCTACCTGGTGTGCCGCCATGCGGCCGGCGCCACCGCGCTCGTGGTGTTGGACAGCTGGCCGACCGCGCTTGGCGCCGTGGGGTTTACGGTCGCCGGGTTGGTTGCGACGTCGTTTCCCCTGCAGCTGCCGTGGCTGCCGCTGGTCGCCCCGCTGGCGGCGCTGCTGATCTACCTGCTGGCCGTCCGGCCGTTCATGAACTGACCGCGCTGCGTCAGTGCAGCAACTCGGCGGCCTGGTCGGCCAGATCCAGCAGCGGCTGCGGGAAGATGCCCAACACCACGGTGATCGCGGCGCACACCGCGATCGCGGCCTTGCTCAAGATGCCCGGCGCCACCACGTGCGGCGTGTCCTCGGTCGCCTCGGTGAAGAACATCGACACGATCACCCGCACGTAGAAGTAGGCGGCCACCCCGCTCGCGACCACACCGACGATCACCAGCGGCACGGCACCGCCCTGGGCGGCGGCCTTGAACACGGCGAGCTTGCTGACGAATCCGCTCGTCAGGGGGATGCCGGCGAAGGCCAACAGGAACATCGAAAACATCACGCCCACAATGGGGGAGCGCTGCCCGAGCCCCGCCCAGTGCGAGAGCGTGGCGTCCTCGACCCCGTCGGCGTCGCGGATCAGGCCGACGATGGCGAACGCGCCGACGGTGCTGAAGCTGTAGGCCAGCAGGTAGAACAGCGTGGCGGACAGGCCCGTGTGGTTGTCGGCGATGACGCCGGTGAGGATGAATCCGACGTGGGCGACCGACGAGTAGGCCAGCATGCGTTTGACGTCGGTCTGGTTCACCGCGGTGATGGTGCCCACCGCCATGGTCAGGATGGAGATGGCCCACAGCACCGGGCGCCACTGATCGTGCAGCGGCGGCAGCGCCACGTAGATAACCCGCAGCAGCGCACCGAAAGCCGCCACCTTGGTGGCGGCCGCCATGAACCCGGTGATGGGGGTGGGCGCGCCCTGGTACACGTCGGGAATCCACGAATGGAACGGAACGGCACCAACCTTGAACAACAGACCGACCGACAGCAGCGCCACACCGACCAGCGCCATCGACGTATCGCCCTGCGCGGCCAGCGCGTCGCGGATTCCGGTCAGCAGCAAGGTGCCGGTCGCGCCGTACAGCAGCGCCACGCCGTAGAGGAAGAACGCCGACGAAAACGCGCCCAGCAGAAAGTACTTCATCGCGGCTTCCTGCGACAGCAGGCGGCGATGACGGGCCAGGCCGCACATCAGGTACAACGGCAACGACAGCACTTCCAGCGCAACGAACATGGTCAACAGGTCGTTGGAGGCGGGGAAAACCATCATGCCGCCGACCGACAGCAGCGCCAGCGGGAACAGCTCCGTCTGGGCGGCTCCGGCCCGCTCGGCCTCCCGTTCGGCGTCACTGTCGGGCACCGCCGACGCCTGCGGGGTAAAGGAGTCCAGGCCACCCGAACCGGCCCTGCCGACGCCTACGGAGACCTTGTTGCCGGCCCTGGCCTGGGTGCGTTCGGCGATGAAGATGATGGCCAGCACCGCGACCAGCAGGATGGTGCCCTGCAGATACAGCGTCGGGCGGTCAATGGCCATGGCGCCCAACACCGCGACGCGCCCGGAGCCTGGAATCGAGCGGCTCACGGCGATCACCGCGACGAACGCCGCGATCACGCCACCGAGCGCAAGCGTTACCTGCGCCGTATAGCGAATTCGCCTGGGCAAGAACGCCTCTGCGAGGACGGCCACCACGGCGACGCCGAACACGATGAGCGTCGGGCACAGCAAAAAGTACTGGATGCTCGGGGTTGGGAGGGTCATCGCGGTCCTTCGGCGGTCCGGGGTAGGTCGGCCGGTCTGGGTGTCGCCACCGGGACGGTCGGCTTGGGGTCGTGCTGGCCGATGGTGGTCATGGTGTTCTCGACGGCGGGGTTGATGATGTCGAGCACCGGCTTGGGATAGATGCCGAGCACCAGCAGCAGCGCGATCAACGGCGCGACGACGATCAATTCGCGGGCGCGCAGATCGCCGATCTTTTCATTACCGCTGACGACCGGCCCGGTCATCACCCGCTGGTAGAGCCACAACATGTAGACCGCCGATAACACCAGCGCGGTGACCCCGAACGCGGCGGCCAGCCAGTACCGGTTGAAAGTTCCCAGCAGGACCAGGAATTCGCTGATGAAGGGCGCCAACCCGGGCAGTGACAGGGTGGCCATGGCCGACACCAGGAAGGTGCCCGCCAGTATGGGCGCCACCTTCTGCACGCCGCCGTAGTCGGCGATCGCGCGGCTGCCGTGCCTCGATATCAGGAAGCCGGCGATGAGGAACACCGCCGCCGTGGACAGACCGTGGTTGAGCATGTACAGCGTCGACCCGCTCTGCCCCTGGCTTGTCATCACGAAGATGCCCAGGATGATGAACCCGAAGTGCGAGATCGAGGTGTAGGCGATCAGCCGCATGATGTCGGTCTGGCCGATGGCGACGATCGCGCCGTAGATCACCCCGATGACCGCCAGCACCACGATCAGCGGCCGGAAATACGTTGAGGCGCCGGGGAACAGCTGCAGGCAGTACCGCAGCATGCCGAAAGTGCCGACCTTGTCCATCACCGCCATCATCAGCACCGCGGTCGCGGGGGTGGCCTCGACCGCGGCGTCGGGCAGCCAGCGGTGGAACGGCCAGAGCGGGGCCTTGATCGCGAACGCGAACATGAAGCCCAAGAACAACGCCTTGAACACCGCTGAGTCCGCGCCGTAGCGGCCGGAGGCGACGCCGGCCACGATCTCACGGAAGTCGAAGGTGCCCGAACCGTGCTGGGAGGTCACCACATACAGTCCGATCACCGCGGCCAGCATGATCAGCCCGCCGAACAGATTGTACAACAAGAACTTCACGGCCGCGCGCGAGCGGCCGGTTCCGCCGCCGAAGCCCCCGATCAGGAAGTACATCGGGATGAGCATGGCCTCGAAGAAGACGTAGAACAGCAGCACGTCCAGCGCAACGACCGAAATCAGCACCATGGATTCGATGGCCAGCGTGAGCGCGACGTACGCGTGTACACCGCGTGGGTTGCCTTCGCCCCCGTCGTTCCAGCCGGCCACCTGTAGCACCGGAATCAGCACCGCGGTCAGCAGCACCAGCACCACCGCAATGCCGTCGACGCCCAGCGTGTAGCCGGCCCCGAACGCCGGAATCCACTGGTGCTTCTCGACGAATTGATACGGCGCGCCACCGGATTTGAACCCGACGGTGACGACGATCGCCACGGCCAGGGTCGCGACGCCGAAGACCAGACCCGTCCACTTGGCGAGCTGCCGCAGCCCGGGCGGCATGAGGATGATCAGCACGGAGCCGGCCAGCGGCACCAGCCACAGCACGCTCAGCCACGGAACGTTATTCACCAGCGCCGCTCCTCGTCATCGCTTCGGACTGCATCGTCGCCGGCGCGGTCACCACAACCGCACCGCCAGGATCAGCGCGACCACCAGCACGGCGCCCGTCAGCATCGACAATGCGTAGTTGCGGGCGAAGCCGGTTTGCAGCCCCCGCAGCCGATTTGAGGTCGAACTCACCAGCGCCGCCAGCCCGTTGACCGAGCCGTCGACACCCGCGTTGTCCACGTCGACGAGCGCCTTGGTCAGTTGTGCGCCGGGGCGCATGAACACCTCTTCGTTGAAGGCATCGCCGTAGAAGTCGTTGCGGACCGCGGTGGTCAGGGCCGAGACCGAAAGCGGAGCCACCCGCGGGATCGGTGCCTTCGCATACAACCGGTAGGCCACCGCGATGCCGATGATCACGACGCCCAGCGCCAGCGCGGAGCTGACCCAGACCGGGTATGCGTGGGTGACCTCCTCGTGCTTTCCGACGACCGGCTCGAGCCAGCGCTGCAGGGTGCCACCTACCGCCAGCAGGCCACCGGAGAACACCGAGCCGATGGCGAGCAGGATCATCGGCCACGTCATCAGGCCGGGCGCCTCATGGGGGTGGGCGCCCGGACCCCAGCGCTTCTTGCCGAAGAAGGTCATCAGCATCACGCGCGTCATGTAGAACGCGGTGACGCCGGCGCCCAGTAGCGCGGCGCCGCCCAGCACATACCCCTGCGTGCCACCGGAGGCCAGCGCCGCCTCGATGATGGCGTCCTTGGAGAAGTAGCCCGCGAAGGGCGGCACGCCGATGATCGCCAGGTAGCCCAGGCCGAAGGTGACGAACGTGATGGGCAGTGCCGCACGTAGACCGCCGTAGCGGCGCATGTCCTGTTCTTCGTGCATCGCGTGGATCACCGCGCCGGAGCCGAGGAACAAGCCGGCCTTGAAGAAGCCGTGGGTGAGCAGGTGCATGATCGCGAAGGCGTAGCCGGCCGGGCCGAGGCCGGCCGCCAGCACCATGTAGCCGATCTGGCTCATCGTCGACGCCGCCAGCGCCCGCTTGATGTCGTCCTTGGCGCACCCGATGAACGCCCCGAGTAGCAGCGTGACCGCGCCCACGATGACCACGGCCAGTCGCGCATCGGGCGACAGGTTGTACAGCGGGTTGGACCGCACGATCAGATACACCCCGGCGGTCACCATGGTGGCGGCGTGGATCAGCGCGGAGACCGGGGTGGGACCCTCCATGGCGTCACCGAGCCAGGCCTGCAGCGGAACTTGGGCGGATTTGGCGCACGCGCCCAGCAGCAATAGCAATCCCATGGCGGTCAGCGCGCCCCGACTGGCCGCCGGTGCGCCGGCGAAGACCCCGGCGTAGGACAG
Source organism: Mycobacterium sp. 1245801.1 (assembly GCF_001673055.1). Taxonomy (NCBI): domain Bacteria; kingdom Bacillati; phylum Actinomycetota; class Actinomycetes; order Mycobacteriales; family Mycobacteriaceae; genus Mycobacterium; species Mycobacterium sp. 1245801.1. The sequence goes on along the minus strand of NZ_LZKY01000143.1, from coordinate 25,484 downwards.
CGTGCCGAAAGTGCTGAACATCAAGAACATTCCCAGGGCCAGCCCGGCGTCGCCGACCCGGTTCATCACGAACGCCTTCTTGGCGGCGGTGGCCGCCGTCGGCTTGTGATACCAGAACCCGATCAGCAGGTAGGAGGCCAGGCCGACGCCTTCCCAACCGACGTAGAGCACCACGTAGTTGTCTGCGACGACCAACAGCAGCATCGACGCCAGGAACAGGTTGAGGTAGCCGAAAAACCTGCGGCGGTCGATGTCTTCGGCCATGTAGGCCACCGAATAGATGTGGATCAATGACCCGACGCCGGAGATCAACAGAACGAAACACACCGACAGCTGGTCGATTTGGAGTCCGAGATCCACCTGGAGCTGCCCGACGGGGATCCAGCTGAACACCTTCTGGTGGATGACGCGGTCATCGGCGGCGCGGCCGAGCAGCTCGCTCAGCAGGCTCAGGCCCACCCCGAAGGCCGCGAGGGCGGTGGCGCAGCCCAGCCAATGCCCCCACCGGTCGGTGCGTCGCCCGCCGAAGAGCAGGATCGCGGCGCCCGCCAATGGCAGCGCCACCAGCAACCAGGTGTGTTGAGTCATGTTGGCGTCTTCAGCCTTTGAGTAGATTCGCGTCGTCGACGGACGCCGATTTGCGGGTACGGAAGATGGTCATGATGATGGCCAGGCCGATGACCACTTCGCAGGCTGCGACCACCATCGTGAAGAACGCGATCATCTGCCCGTCCAGGTGGCCGTGCATCCGCGCGAACGTGACGAACGCGAGGTTGACCGCGTTGAGCATCAGCTCCACGCACATGAACATCACAATGGCGTTGCGGCGCAACAACACCCCGGAGGCGCCGATGGTGAACAGCAGCGCCGAAAGATATAGGTAATTGGCCGGATTCACGACGTACCGCCTTGGGAGAGACTCGGGCTCGGCTCGGTGGACGGGGTCTTCTTGCCGTCGGCGCCGCGGCTTTGCAGTATCGGCGACACCGAAAGCTTCGAGTACGAGCCGTCCGGCAACAACGCGGCCACGTCCACCGCGTTGTGGCGGGCGTAGACGCCGGGGTTCGGCATCGGCGTGGGGTGTCCGCCCGGCCGGAAGCGTTCCTGGGAGAGCTCGCGCTGGGTCTTGCGGCGCTCGAAGCGTTCGCGGTGCGCCAGCACCATCGCCCCGACGGCCGCGGTGATCAGCAGCGCGCTGGTCAGCTCGAACGCCCACAGGTACCGCGAAAAGATCAGCGCCGCCAGCCCTTCCACGTTGCCGTTGGCGTTGGCGGTGGTCAGGCCGGCGAAACCGCCGGTGGCCACGTTGCCGATCACGGCGATGAGCAGGATGCCGAACCCGATGCCGGCCGCCACCCCGGCGACGCGCTGACCACGCAGCGTCTCCTGGAGCGATTCCGCGGAATCCACACCGATGAGCATCAGCACGAACAGGAACAGCATCATCACCGCGCCGGTGTAGACGACGACCTGCACCACACCCAAGAACAGCGCGTCCTGGATCATGTAGAAGATCGCCAGGATGATCATGGTCATCGCCAAGAACATCGCCGAATACACGGCGTTGACGGCGGTGACCACTCCGATCGCGCCGAGCACGGCCAGCACGCCCAGCACCCAGAAGGCGACCGCTTCGCCGGTAGAGGTTCGGACGATGGTGTCGTGGGCAAAACTGGACGCCACGACGACTGCGTGGCCGGTCAATCCGGTCACCGGGAGTCTCCGGCCTGCTCGATCTCTCGCAACCCGTGCGCGGTCACATTGCCCTGGTAGTAATCCTTATCGGTGGCGCCGGCGGTCCTCGGGTGGGGCGGCGCGAGCATGTCCTGCAGCAGCGGCGCCAGCAGCCGGTCCTTCTCGTAGATCAGGTCGGCGCGGTTGTCGTCGGCCATCTCGTAGTCGTTGGTCATCGTCAGCGCCCGGGTCGGGCAGGCCTCGATGCACAGGCCGCAGCCGATGCAGCGCAGATAATTGATCTGGTAGACCCGGCCATAGCGTTCGCCGGGCGAATACCTGAGTTCCTCGGTGTTGTCCGCGCCCTCGACGTAGATCGCGTCGGCCGGGCAGGCCCAGGCGCACAGTTCGCACCCGATGCACTTCTCCAGCCCGTCGGGGTAGCGGTTGAGCTGGTGGCGGCCGTGATAGCGCGGCTTGACGGGGCCCGGTTTCTCCGGATACTCCTCGGTGACATTCTTTTTGAACATCGATCCGAACGTCACGCCGAATCCGGCCACGGCGTCCAAAAACTTAGCCACGTGCTTCCTCCTTGCTCGCAGCCGCCAAAGACTTCTGGGTTTTCGCCGGCAGCGGCGGTGTCGGGAATACCGGCGCGGGGATCGCTGCGGCCGGGAGCTTCTTCGCCTCGCGGCGCAGCTGTTTCTCCAGCGCGCGAATACCCGGCGCGCTGAACGGCTTTCGCAGCAACAGCACGAGCGCCGTGGCGAACACGATGCTGCTGGCCACCAGTATCGGGGTCCAGTGCGCGTAGCCCTGGTTCTGCAGCGTGCGGATCACAGCGGCGATCAGCACCCAGACCAGCGAGGCCGGGATCAGCAGCTTCCAGCCCAGCCCCATGAACTGGTCGTAGCGCAGCCGGGGCAGCGAGGCCCGCAGCCAGAAGTAGACGAACAGGAAGGTCCACATCTTTGCGGTGAACCACAGCACCGGCCACCATCCGGTGTTGGCGCCCGCCCACATGTTCAGCGGCCACGGCGCGTGCCAGCCACCGAAGAACAGGACAGTGGCCAGTGACGAGACCGTCATCATGTTGACGTACTCGGCCAGCATGAACATCGCGAACTTCAGCGACGAGTATTCGGTGTGGAATCCCGCGACCAGCTCGCCCTCGGCCTCGGGCAAATCGAAAGGCGCCCGGTTGGTTTCACCGACCATCGAGATGAGGTAGATCACGAACGACGGCAGCAGCAGGAACACATACCAGACCCGGTCCTGCGCGGCGACGATCTGCGACGTCGACATGGAGCCCGCGTAGAGGAAGACCGCCGCGAACGACAGCCCCATCGCCACCTCGTAGGAGATCACCTGGGCGGTTGAGCGCACCCCGCCCAGCAGCGGGTAGGTGGACCCGGAAGCCCAACCGCCCAGGACGATTCCGTACACGCCGATCGCCGACAGGCCGAGGATGAACAGCACGGCGACCGGCAGGTCGGTCAGCTGCAGCGGCGTGCGGTGGCCGAACACCGACACCACCGGACCGAACGGGATGAACGCGAAGGCGGTGAACGCCGGGATCGTGGAGATGACCGGCGCCGCGAAGTAGACGAACTTGTCGACGCCACCCGGGGTGATGGTTTCCTTGAGCGCCAACTTGATTCCGTCGGCCAGGCTCTGCAGTACCCCCCACGGGCCCGCCCGGTTGGGGCCGGGCCGCAGCTGCATCCAGCCCAGGATTTTGCGTTCGAGCAGGATCGCCACCAGAACGTTCAGCATGAGGAACACGAAGATCGCCAGTGCCTTGCCGAGCACCAACCACCAGGTGTCGTGCCCGAATGCGGTCAACCCGGTCATGAGCCCACTCCGATCTTGACTGTGCTGCCGACCGACACGCCGAGTCGGCGGTGCACCGCCGAGCCGGGCGAGTTCACCGGCAGCCACACCACCCGGTCGGGCATGTCGGTGATCACCAGCGGCAGGCTGATGGATCCGTGCGACGTCCTGACCGTGACCGCGTCGCCGTCGGCGGCGCCGATCTCGGCGGCCGTATCGGCCGACAGCCGGGCGAAGGGCTTGCGCGCGGTGCCCGCCAGATGCGGCTCGCCGTCCTGCATGCGGCCGTTGTCCAGCAACGCCCGCCAGCCGGCCAGTACCGCCTCACCGGCGCCGGGCTGGGCGGGTTGCGGGGCGGCGACGTCCGGGTTCGCGGCACGCTTGCCGTCCCAATTTCGCAGCGCGGCAAGCTCTTCGCGGGCCGTCTCGACGCTGGACATCCCGAGGTAGACGCCCAGCTCGTCGGCCAGCGTGTCGAGCACCTGGTGGTCGGATTGCCTGGCGTCCTGAGTCGTCCGCAGCGCTGCCTCGAACGGCCGGAAGCGGCCCTCCCAGTTGACGAATGCGCCGGCCTTCTGCGTCACCGGCGCGACCGGGAAGACGACGTCGGCGCGTTCGGTGACGGCGCTGTGCCGCAGCTCCAGGCTGACGACGAAGCCGACACCGTCCAGCGCCGCCAGTACCGCGGCCGGATCGGCGAAGTCGTCGGGCTCGACACCGCCGACCAGCAGCGCGCCCAGCGTTCCGTCGGTGGCGGCGGTCAGGATCGCGTCGGCGTCACGCCCCCTGCCGGACGGCAATTCGGACACGTGCCATGCCTGGGCGATCTGCGCCCGGGCGGTCTCGTCGTCGACCGGGCGGCCTCCGGGCAGCAGCCCGGGCAGCGCACCGGCCTCCAGCGCGCCCCGCTCCCCGGCGCGCCGCGGCACCCAGGCCAGGCGGGCGCCGGTGGTGTCGGCGAGCCGGGCCGCGGCCGACAACCCGCCCGGCACCGACGCAAGCCGTTCGCCGACCATGATGACCGCGCCCGGGGTGGAGAGCAGGTCGCCCACCTCGCCGGTGGCCAACCCGTCCAGCGCCGTAGCTTCGGCGCCCGGAACGGTTTTGATCAGCCGCCCGGACATCTTGGTCAGCGCGCGGGTGGCGAACGGCGCGATCGCGTAGACCGGCAACCCGTGCTTGCGGGCCGCCTTGCGCAACCGCAGGAACACGATGGGTGACTCGTCTTCGGGCTCGAAGCCGGCCAGCACGACGACCGGCGCCGATTCCAGATCGGCGTAGCTGACGGTGATCGGTTTGCCCGCGATCCGGGCGGCCAGGAAGTCGGCCTCCTCGGCCGAACTCGGGCGGGTGCGGAAGTCGATATCGTTGGTGTCTAACACGATTCGCGCGAACTTGGAGTAGGCGTAGGCGTCCTCCAAGGTTGCCCTGCCGCCGACGAGCACCCCCGTGCGGCCACGCGCGGCCTCGAGGCCCCTGGTCGCGACGGCGATCGCGTGCGACCACGAGGCCGGTTGCAGCGAGCCGTGGGCGTCGCGGATCAGGGGAGTGGTGAGCACGTCGGGCTGGCTTGCGTAGGTGAACGCCCACCGGCCCTTGTCGCAGTTCCACTCCTCGTTGACTTCGGGATCGTCACCGGCCAGCCGGCGCAGCACCTTGCCGCGGCGGTGGTCGGTGCGCTGGGCGCATCCGGAAGCGCAGTGCTCGCAGACGCTGGGGCTGGACACCAAGTCGAAGGGCCTGGCCCGGAACCGATACGAGCTTCCGGTCAGCGCGCCCACCGGGCAGATTTGCACGGTGTTGCCCGAGAAGTAGGACTCGAACGGTTCGTTGGCGTAGATGCCGACCTGCTGCAGGGCGCCCCGTTCCTGCATGTCGATGAAGATGTCGCCGGCGATCTGCTCGGAGAACCGCGTGCAGCGCGCGCACAGGATGCAGCGCTCGCGGTCCAGCAGAACCTGCGAGGAGATGTTGATCGGCTTGGCGAAGGTGCGTTTGACGTCGGTGAAGCGAGAATCGCTGCGGCCGTTGGACATTGCCTGATTCTGTAGCGGGCACTCGCCGCCCTTGTCACACATCGGGCAGTCCAGCGGGTGGTTGATCAGCAGCAGCTCCATCACGCCGTGCTGGGCCTTGTCGGCGGCCTCCGACGTCAGCTGGGTGCGCACCACCATGTCGTCGGTGGCGACCGTGGTGCACGAGGCCATCGGCTTGCGTTGGCCCTCGACCTCGACCAGGCACTGCCGGCACGCGCCGACCGGTTCCAGCAGCGGGTGGTCACAGAACCGCGGGATCTGGATGCCCATCAACTCGGCGGCCCGGATCACCAAAGTTCCCTTGGGGACGCTGATCTCGTTGCCGTCGATGGTCAGCGTCACCATGTCCGGCGGACGGACCTCGTCACCGGTCTCGGTCTTGGCCGCACTAGTCATGAGCGCCGCTCCTCTTCATCGCTTCGCTCTGCATCGTCGCCGTCGCGGGTCATGAGCGCCGCTCCTCTTCATCGCTTCGCTCTGCATCGTCGCCGTCGCGGGTCATGAGGCGCCGCTCCTCTTCATCGCTTCGCTCTGCATCGTCGCCGTCGCGGGTCATGAGCGCCTCAAGCCTTTCCGTTCGGCGTCAGCATGGAGTCTCGGGGGTCGAAGGGGCATCCGCCGCCCTCGACGTGCGCGACGTACTCGTCACGGAAGAACTTGATCGACGACATCACCGGGCTGGCGGCACCATCACCCAAGGCGCAGAACGACTTTCCGAGAATGGTGTCGGAGATGTCGAGCAGCTTGCCAATGTCGTCGCTGGTGCCCTTGCCGGTTTCCAGCCGCTCGTAGATCTGGTCCAGCCAGAACGTGCCCTCGCGGCACGGCGTGCATTTTCCGCAGGATTCGTGCTTGTAGAAGTACGTCCAGCGCCGCACGGCGCGAACCACGCAGGTGGTCTCGTCGAAGATCTCGAGCGCCTTGGTGCCCAGCATCGAGCCGACCCCGCCGACGCCCTCGTAGTCCAGCGGCACGTCGAGGTGCTCGTCGGTCAGCAGCGGGGTCGACGAGCCGCCGGGTGTCCAGAACTTCAGCCGGTGCCCGGCACGCACGCCGCCGGCGTAGGCGAGCAACTCCCGCAACGTGATTCCCAGCGGGGCCTCGTACTGGCCGGGGCGGGTGACGTGACCGGACAGCGAATACAGCGTGAAGCCCGGGGATTTCTCGCTGCCCATCGAACGGAACCAGTCCACGCCGTTGCCGATGATCGGCGGCACGCTGGCGATGGTCTCGACGTTGTTGATCACGGTGGGGCAGCCGTACAGCCCGGCCACGGCGGGAAACGGCGGGCGCAGCCGCGGCTGGCCGCGACGGCCTTCCAGGGAGTCCAGCAGCGCGGTTTCCTCACCGCAGATGTAGGCGCCGGCGCCGGCGTGCACCACCAGTTCGAGGTCGAAGCCGGAGCCGTTGATGTCGCGGCCCAGGTAGCCCGCGGCGTAGGCCTCGGCCACCGCGTTCTGCAGGCGGCGCAGCACCGGCAGCACCTCCCCGCGCACGTAGATGAACGCGTGGCTGGCCCGGATCGCGTAGGCGGCGATGATGACACCCTCGACGAGGACGTGCGGTGTCGCCAGCATCAGCGGAATGTCTTTGCACGTCCCGGGTTCCGACTCGTCGGCGTTGACGACCAAGTAATGCGGTTTGGCCGCCGCCCCGGTGTCGCCCTGCGGGATGAACGACCACTTCGTGCCCGTCGAGAAGCCCGCGCCGCCGCGCCCGCGCAGCCCGGAGTCCTTTACCAGCCCGATCACCTCGTCGGGCTCCATCGCCAGGGCCTTCTTCATCGCCTCGTATCCACCGTGGCGGTGATAGGTCTGCAGGGTCCAGGACTCGGGATCGTCCCAGAAGCGGCTGATGACCGGAGTGAGCGGCGTCGCCTGCGAGGTGTCCGAAGTCGTTGTCATTGCTGGCCTTCCGGCGCGCCGGGCGCCTCCATGCCGAGTTCCTTGGCTACCTTCAGGCCGGCTAGGGTCGCGGCACCGGCGCCGCCCTGGCCTTGGTCGGGACGCTCGTCGGGTAGGCCGGCCAGGATGCGCGACGTTTCGCGGAAGACGCACAGCGGCGCTCCGCGAGTGGGCTGCTTGGGCTCGCCGGCGCGCAGCGAGTCGACGAGTTCGCGCGCCGAGTCCGGCGTCTGGTTGTCGAAGAATTCCCAGTTGACCATCACCACCGGCGCGTAATCGCAGGCGGCGTTGCACTCGATGTGTTGCAAGGTGACCGACCCGTCGGCGGTGGTCTCATCGTTGCCGACGCCCAGGTGTTCTTTCAGGGCGTCGAAGATGGCGTCGCCACCCATGATGGCGCACAACGTGTTTGTGCAGACACCGACGAGATAATCGCCGGTGGGACCCCGGCGATACATGGTGTAAAAGCTGGCCACCGCGGACACTTCCGCCCCCGTGAGACCCAGTTGCTCACCGCAGAACTCCAGCCCCGCCGGCGTCAGGTAGGAATCCTCCGCCTGCACCAGGTGCAGCAGCGGCAGCAGCGCCGAGCGCTTGTTGGGGTAGCGCCCCATGATCTCCTTGGCGTCGACCTCCAGCCGCGCCCGCACCTCGGGTGGATACGTCTTGGGCGCTCCCTCGACGACGAACGCGTTGGGCTCGTCGGGCGGTGGGCCGAGCCGGATGAAGACCGGCTGTCCCTGCGGCCCGGTCACCGATCCACCCCGCCCATGACCGGGTCGATGCTGGCGACCGCGGTGATCAGATCGGCGACCATGCCGCCTTCGCACATCGCCGCCACCGATTGCAGATTGGTGAAGGAGGGGTCTCGATAGTGCACCCGATAGGGCCGGGTGCCGCCATCACTGACCATGTGCACGCCCAGCTCCCCGCGCGGCGACTCGACTGCCGTGTAGACCTGGCCCGCGGGAACCCTGATGCCCTCGGTGACCAGTTTGAAGTGGTGGATCAGCGCTTCCATCGAGCCGCCCATGATCTTGGCGATGTGCTCCTGCGAGTTGCCCATGCCGTCGGGGCCCACCTTCAGGTCGGCCGGCCAGGCGATCTTGCGGTCCTCGACCATGGTCGGGCCGGGCTTCAGCTTGTCCAGACACTGCTCGACGATCTTGATCGACTCCCACATCTCGTTGACGCGAATCATGTAGCGCCCGTAAGCATCACACGTGTCTTCGGTGATCACGTCGAATTCGTAGTTTTCATATCCGCAGTACGGCTCGCTCTTGCGCAGATCGTGGGGCAGCCCGGTGGCACGCAGAATGGGTCCGGTGATGCCCAGCGCGATGCACCCGGTCAGATCCAAATAACCGACGTCCTGGGTGCGGGCCTTCCAGATGGCGTTCTCGTTGAGCAGACCGCTCATTTCGCGCAGCACCTGCTTGAGCCCCTTGAGGCCCTCGACGATCTCGGTCTCCGCGTTGGGCGGCAAGTCCTGTGCCACACCACCGGGCCGGACGTAGGCGCTGTTCATCCGCAGGCCGGTGATCGATTCGAACAGGGTCAGCACGATCTCGCGCCCCCGGAAGCCGACGAACATCGGGGTCATGGCACCCAGCTCCATGCCGCCGGTGGCCAAGGCCACCAGATGCGACGAGATCCGGTTGAGCTCCATCATCATCACCCGGATGACGTTGACCCGCTCCGGTATCTGGTCGGTGATGCCGAGCAGCTTCTCCACGCCCAGGCAGTAGGCCGTCTCGTTGAAAAACGGTGCGAGGTAATCCATCCGGGTCACGAACGTGACGCCTTGGGTCCAGTAGCGGTATTCGAGGTTCTTTTCGATGCCGGTGTGCAGATACCCGATGCCGCAACGGGCGTCGGTCACGGTCTCGCCCTCGATCTCCAGGATCAGCCGCAGCACCCCGTGGGTGGACGGATGCTGGGGGCCCATGTTGACGATGATGCGTTCGCCGGGGTCGGCGCCGCGGGCGGCTTCGACGACCTTGTCCCAGTCCTGACCGCCGGCGACCACGAACTTCTCGCCGGCGCCGTCGTGCGTCGTTTCGGTGGTAGTGCTCATCAGTTGTACGCTCTCCGCTCGTCGGGCGGGGGTATTTGTGCGCCTTTATATTCGACGGGAATCCCGCCGAGGGGGTAGTCCTTGCGCTGGGGGTGTCCGTGCCAGTCGTCGGGCATCTCGATGCGGGTCAACGACGGATGTCCGTCGAAGATGATGCCGAAGAAGTCGTAGGTCTCCCGCTCGTGCCAGTCGGTGGTCGGATAGATCCCGAACAGCGAGGGGATGTGCGGATCACTTTCGGGCGCAGACACTTCCAGGCGGACACGCCGGTTGTGCGTGATCGACTGCAGCGGGTACACCGCGTGCAGTTCGCGACCCGTCTCGTGCGGGTAATGCACCCCGCTGACGCCCAGGCACATTTCGAAGCGCAGTTGGGGGTCGTCCCGCAGCCGATGAGCGACCTGCACCAGCGCGTCGCGGCGGACGTGCAGGGTGAGTTCGTCGCGGTACACCACGACTTTCTCGATGGCGTCAGTGAATTCGACGTTGTCCTGGTTCAACGCCGCGGCCAGGCCGTCGACCACCTCGTCGAAATAGCCGCCGTAGGGCCGCGGGCTGCTGCCCGGCAGTACCACCTCGCGCACCAGCCGTCCGTAACCGGACGTGTCGCCCGTGCCCTTGGCGCCGAACATGCCGCGGCGCACGTCGATTACCTCTTCGTCGGCGCCGCTGATCGCTTGCTTGGGATCTTGGTCCGGCGTGCTCATCGCAGCAGTCCGCGCATCTCGATCGTGGGCCGCGCCGACAGCGCCGCCTGCTCGGCCTCGGCGATGGCGGTCTCCCGGTTGACGCCCAGCGGCATCTCCTGAATCTTCTCGTGCAGCTTCAGGATTGCGTACAGCAGCATCTCCGGTCGCGGTGGGCAGCCGGGCAGGTAGATGTCCACCGGAACCACGTGGTCGACGCCCTGCACCACCGCGTAGTTGTTGAACATTCCGCCGGATGACGCGCAGACGCCCATGGCCAGCACCCATTTCGGTTCAGCCATCTGGTCATAGATCTGCCGCAGGACGGGGGCCATCTTCTGGCTGACCCGCCCGGCGACGATCATCAGATCGGCCTGGCGTGGGGTGGCCGAGAAGCGCTCCATGCCGAACCGGGCGATGTCGAATCGTGGCCCGGCCGTTGCCATCATCTCGATGGCGCAGCAGGCCAACCCGAATGTCGCCGGCCACAGTGAGTTCTTGCGGACGTAGCCCGCGACCTTCTCGACTGTGGACAGCAGGATCCCGCCGGGCAGCTGTTCCTCAAGACCCACGTCTTACCTCAATCCCACGTCAGGCCGCCGCGGCGCCACACGTAGGCGTAGGCCACGAAAACCGTCAGCATGAAAATCACCATTTCGACCAGAGCGAACGTGCCCAGCGCGTCATAGCTGACAGCCCAGGGATACAGGAACACGATTTCGATGTCGAAGACGATGAAGAGCATCGCGGTGAGGTAGTACTTCACCGGAAAGCGCTGCCCGGCCGTCGCATGCGGGCCGCTCACCGATGTCTCGGTGGGTTCGATTCCACACTCGTAGGCCGACATCTTCGACTTGTTGAACCGTGACGGGCCGGCCAGGCTCGCGATCGCCACCGAGCCCACGGCAAAGGCGGTGGCGATGGCGCCTAGCACCAGGATGGGTATGTAGACGTTCAACTCGCTCCATGATCCGTCGTACGAGCCGCCTGCAGCGGCCAGGCGGTAACCGGGCTGCTGTGACGAACTGGGTCGCAAGCCCGCCACAGTGATTTACAACATAGCGTCGCGGCGTGCAGTGCGCTTGTCCGGGGTGGGCATTTTGCAGTATTGGCGGTGCCACGCAGCGCTGTGCTGCGCAAACTCGATAGCCGGTGAAACCAACGCCCGTCGCCGGACGCGATCCGCCACATCGGCTAGGCGGGGAGCACCAGCAAAGGCGCTGCTGCGCCGATCGCTGCGGCGCTAAAGATCAACGGCGTCGCCAGGGCGGACAGGCCCGCATTCGGTGGCGCGAAAACAGTGGTCGCAGCAAAGCCGCGACGCGGACTGGAGTCAGCTAACCGGTGCCCGCAGCAGGTTGAGCACCGTGCGTCCCAGCACGATCGGGTCGATAGGGTGGGGCACCGCGCCCTCGGCGCGCGACCAGGAGGCCAACCACGCGTCGTCGGGCCGCCCGGTCAGCACGACCAGGGGCGGGCAGTTCTCGAGTTCGTCTTTGAGCTGCTTTGCGATTCCCATCCCGCCGGTCGGAGTGGCCTCGCCGTCCAGGATGGCCAAGTCGATGCCGCCCTTGTCCATCGTCGCCACCACCATCGGCCCGGTCGCCACCTCGACATAGCTGAGCTCGGGCAGATCGGGGTGCAGCTGCTTGCCCAGCGCCCGCATCACCCGTTCGCGGGTGTGGACGTTGCTGCTGTAGACGAGGATCCGCAGGGCGACGCTGGACTGGGGGGTGGAGTCGGGCACGGTGCAGATGCTACTGGTGTCGCACCCGGTTGGGCGGGAGTGCCCGCAGAAATCCTTTACTGCGATGCCCGCACGAAGATGGCGTCCGCGGCGACGGTTGCCGTGGAGCTCATCATGCCGAGGCGGTTCCAACCCAGGTCGAACCGGTCGCGATCGAGCTTGGTTTCGCCGGTGATTCGGATCGAGCCGTCCTCCAGCTCGGAGATCGTGACCGGCAGCGTCACCTCCTCGGTGACGCCCTTGATGGTGAAGGTCGCCCGAAGGTCGGCGGCCTTGCCCTTCGTCGGGTGCACCGCGGTCACCACGACGCTGATCTCAGCGAAGCGGTCGACGTCGAAGAAGTCGGCCGAGCGCAGGTGTGTGTCGCGACGGCCGATGCCAGTGTCCAGTGAGGCGGTCCGGATGTCGACGCGGCCGAAAACCGCTCCGTTGCCGCTCAGTTGGCCGTCGCCGGTGAAGTCGGTGAAGCGGCCCTTGACGTTCAGCAGGCCCCACATGTTGCGGATCTTGAACGTGATGGCCGAGCGATCCCGCACCAGGTTCCACGCGCCGGCCATGTCGGGATCGTGAAGCAGTGTCTCCAAAGTCGTCATCGTCACCCCAAGTGTCGTCACCCGCAAGTGTCGTGGCGAATCTAGCGCTAGTTCAGCAACGGCGCGATCCCTGCGGGATCGAAATATTCGTCGATGCGCTCGATCAGGCCGTCGGTGCCCACCCTGATCACGATGCAGACCCGCAGCGAGATCGACTGTCGGGCATGCCCGGTGGCGTGCAAGATGTGCTGCTGGACGAAGCCCCGCGCGGATCCCTGCGAAGAATCCGCGAAGATCTGCCGGTCGAGGATTTCGTAGCGACGCTGCGTGGTGGCGCCGATGAACCACTCGATGACCCGCATCGCGCGGGCCTTGTCGTCCGCTGTGAGTGGGCCGCGGCGCGAGCCGACGCGCCATACCGCGATGTCGTCGCTCCACATCGCGTCGACCGCGTCGACGTCGCCGCGTTCGATCGCCGTGAACAGGCGGTTGGCCGCATCGATGACCGTCTCGGCGCTGGAAGCGGGCATGCCTGGCTCCTCTGTCGCTCGCGGGGCTATTCGCTGTCGTATCCGGGGTGCGCGACGGCCAATCGGCGTCGTACCAGGGTGCGCAGGCACGCGGTGACCCGGTCCGCTTGGTCGTCCAACTCGCCGGAGCGTATCGCGGCGGCCAGCTGTTCTTCGTCGGCGAAGCCCAGGTCGGCCAGTGCCGCGCGGGATTGGGCCGCGCTGTCGTCGAGCAGTTCGCGTTCGACGATGCGCAGCGCGTTGGCGGCGACGCGGGCGTGGAAGTTGACCTGCCCCTTGGTCGCCCCGCGCACGTCGTTCTCCAGGAATTCGGCGACCGCGGCGACGAGTTCGGCGGCCCGCGGGCGGCCGTACCGGCCGGTCACGGCGGCGCCCGGCCCCGATTGCCCGCCTCCTCCTCGCGCCGCCGCGCGGCGCGCATCGTCGGCGGGCGCGAGCAGGTTGAGCAGGTCCCACTCGGTCTCGCACACCCGGCGGCCGATGGTGGCCAACTCGACCGAGCGATGTTGCCCGCTCAGGTGCCGCTCGGCCTGGAAGCGGCAGATGACGCCCCAGCGCAGGGTGGCCAGCACCAGCCACCAGTGAAACGCCACCCGGTCGACGGTAGTCCCGCTGGCCTGCTCGTAGGCCCGTAGGAAGCTTTCGATGCTGCCCAAGCCGCCGGCGTCGAGGCTGGCCGGAGCGCCGAATCGCCAGGCCCGGATGCAGAACCAGGCCAGGTCTTCGTAGGCCTGCCCGACGTGTACGAGTTCCCAGTCCAGCACCGCGGCGAGGTTTGACCCGTCGACGATCAGGTTGCCCATCCGAAAATCGCCGTGTACCAACACCGCCGGCGACGGTGGGGGACGGTGCGCGGTCAGCCAGCGAAACCCCCACTCGAAGGTTGCGGTGGTGTCGCCCATGTCGTCGAGGCGTTGCCGCCATTCGGTGAGTTGGTCCTCGTGGGTCAGGTCCGGAACGTCTGGGTCGGCGCGGTGAATGGCGGCCGCCGCCTGCGCGCACTGCTGCAGCAATTGCGCGCGGGCCGCCGGCCCGTCGGCGCGCTCCAGCTGACGCTGGATGCGCCGCACGATGGTCTCGCCCTTGATCTCGTCACAGATCAGGAACGGATTGCCCAGTGCGGCGGGCGAATTGTCGGCGATCAACACGTGGGGGACCGGCGCGCCGGCGGCGCGTGCGGCGGCCTGCGCCCTGGCTTCCAGCTCCATCCCGGCATGCACATCGTCGGGTGGGCCGGTGCGCAGAATCAGTGCGCGACGCTGCGCGCCGGTGACGGCCTCGAACGCCCAGGTGGTCCTACTGGCGCCACCGGTCAACGCCCGCAGATTCAGGACCGCGGTGTCGGCGCCAAGGGCCGCCGAGAGCACCCCGGCCAGTTTGGTGCCCAGCTCCGCTGACTCGACGCTGTCCATCACTTCTTGCCGAATTTGAACAGCCGCTGCGCCACCCGGCGGATCTGTATTTCCTCGGCGCCCTCGGTGATCCGGTAGCGACGGTGGTGGCGGTAGATGTGTTCGAACGGCTCGTGGCGGCTGTAGCCGAGGCCGCCGAAGATCTGCATGGCGCGGTCGGCGGCGTCGCACACCAGGCGGTTGGCGCGGTAGTTCGCCATCGACACCTTGTCCGAGACCTCCATGTGGTGGTCGCGGTCGAGATGCCAGGCGGCGTAGTGCACCAGCAGCCGCACCATCTGCGCTTCGGTCGCCAACTCGGCCAGCGGCCACTGGACCGCTTGGTTGACCGACAGCGGCTTGCCGAACACCGTTCGGGCGCCGGCGTATTCGGCGGCCCGGTCGATGCAGTATTGCGCCGCGCCCAGGCTGCTGGCAGCTTGCCGAATTCGATTCTCGTGCAAGAAGGTTTGGGCGACTTCCAGTCCGCGGTCCACCTCACCGAGCACCGCATCGGCGGGAATCCGCACATCGGTGAGCTCGACCTCGCCGTGGTCGGTCGGCATGTTGAACGTCCACCAGTAGTAGGGGACGTTGAATCCGGGGGTGTCCGTCGGCACCAGAAACGCGGTGATGCCCCGGGCGCTGCCGGGCTCACCGGAGGTGCGGGCGAAGACCAGGTCGTGGGTCGCGCGGTGGACCCCCGTGTTGAACCGCTTGGAGCCGTTGATCACCCAGCTGTCGCCGTCGCGTTCGGCGTGCGTTTCCAGCCAGGTGGCATCCGAACCGTGCTTGGGTTCGGTCAGCCCGAAGGCCATGGACCGCTCCCCGGTGATCAACGCCTCCGACCACACCTTGCGCTGCTCGTCGGTGCCGAACCGCTCCATCATGATCACCTGCGGGAAGTTGCCGACAATCGACGACTCGTTCTGCAGGTCGTTGTGCAGGCCAAGGCCCTTGTGCGCCAGGTGCTCCCGGATGATCGCCATGTCGACGTTGCTGCCGTCGCGGCCGCCCAGCGAGGCGGGCAGTCCGTAGCGCAGCCAGCCTGCCTTATCGGCTCGTCGGCGCATCTCGGAGAGCAGGTCCTCCCACTCGCGCGTCGGGATCCCGTCGTTGTCCCAGTCGGTGCGCGCATGCTCGCGGCGCTGGTCGAAGTACTGGATGTTCTCACGTTCCAGCGGCTTGATCTCGGTCTCGATGAACTCGTCCATCTCGGCGAGCACGCCCGGGAGGTGTTCTGGCAGGGTGAAATCCACGGTTATCTCCTCGCGGTTCTCGCGTTACGCACCATAGAGAGTCTTCTTCCACACCGTCGACAGCGTGGCGATCGCGTCCTCGTCGCTGATCTCCATGCCGAGACCCGACTGCCCGACGAAGACGGTGGTGAAGTTCTCGAACAACAGCGCGATGGCCGCCGCCGTGTGTTGCGGGTTGAGCTCGGCGCCGTAGCCCTGCTCCTGCGCACGCCACACCGATGCCGCCACGATGTCCACGCCGAAGCGGCGAAACTCGTTCTGCACGGCCGCAAACCGCTGCTGGGTGGCGGCCAGCTGGGCGACCGCGATCATGATGCCGATGTTCTGTTTGAACATGTTCCAGTAGCCGGTGACCACCGAGGTGAAGAAGGCGTCGTCGTCGGGCGAGTCCGGCAGGTGAACGCTCAGCCCCGACGGCGTCACCACCTCGTGCAGGAACGACTCCGCGAGTCCGGCCAGCAGGTCTTCCTTGTCGGCGAAGTATCGGTAGAAGACCGCCGGTGATTTGCCCGCGGCCGAGGTGATGTCGGCCAGGGTGGTGCCGTGAAAGCCCCGTTCGGCAAACAGTTTACGGGCGGCCTGTTCGATGGCCTGCCTGGTCTGGCGACCTTTGGCGGTCAGCTCGCGGGCTGCCTCCGGGGCGGACATTCAGTTCCCCCGCACGTACTGTCGCTTTCGGTCGCCGGCCCGCAACAGGGCGCTCGGCAGGTCGTGTCCGACCAGCGATTTCGCCACGTCGGCGGCGGCGATGGCGGCGTGCAGGTCGACGTCGACGTCGATGCCGCTGTCGCCCAACAGGTACACCAGATCCTCGGTGGCGATGTTGCCGGTGGCGCCCGGCGCGAAGGGGCAGCCGCCCAGCCCGCCGACCGAGGAGTCCAGCCGGGTCACCCCGGAGTTGACCGCGGCGTAGGCGCTGGCCAGCCCGGAGCCGCGGGTGTTGTGGAAGTGTCCGCCCAGCGGCAGGTCGCCGATCACCGGACGTAGTTGCGCGATAAGCGAACTCACCCGGCCCGGGGTGGTGGTGCCGATGGTGTCGGCGATGGACAGGCGGTCGGCGCCGCGCTCGCGGGCGGCCGCCGCGATCTCGAGCACCCGCTGGGACGGGGTGGGGCCTTCGAAGGGTGAGTCCCAGGCGGTGGCGATGACGACTTCGACGGTGACATTGCTGCCATGGGCGATGGCGACGATCTCGTCGATCGCCTCGGTGGCCTCGGCGCTGCTGCGTCCGACGTTGGCCTTGCTGAAGGTGTCGTCGGCGGCCACCACGTATTCGATGGAGCGCAACCCGGCGGCGACGGCCCGCTTGGCGCCGTTGGGACTGGCCACCAGGGCCGAGAATTCGATGTCGGGATAGTCGTGCAGATGGGCGGCCAACTCGGCGGCATCGGCCATCGACGGCACCTTCGTCGGGGAGACGAACGCAGTGACCTCGACCTCACGGACCCCGGTCGCCGCCACCGCGGCCAGCAGTTCCAGCTTGGCCGACAACGGGATTGGCGTTTCGATCTGCAGACCGTCGCGCAGGGCCACCTCGCGGATGTCGACGTGAGTCATCGGCGCAGCTCCTCCTCATCGCTCCGCTCTGCATCCTCGCCGGCGCGGGCGGTCATAGCACCTCCTCGGAGCGCAGCTCCGCGAGCTCCTCGGCCGTCTTGCCCAGCAACCCGATGAAGACGTCGTCATTGTGCTGGCCCGGACGGGCTGGCCCGGCGTGGCGCAGGCGGCCGGGCGATTCCGAGAGCACCGGCACGATGCCCGGGCCCAGCACGTTGCGCTGCAGCCGCTCGTCGTAGTGCTCGATCAACATGTCGCGGGCGCGCAGCTGCGGGTCGTTGACCACCTCGGCGACGGTGTTGATCGGACCGGCGATCACCCCTGCGGCGGACAGGGTTTCGATGATGTCAGCGGGCCGGCGTTGCGCCGCCCAGGCGCCGATGATGTTGTCGAGTTCGTCCTGGTTGCGGCCACGCGCGACGTGGGTGGCGAACCGGTCGTCGGTGGCCAGCTCCGGGCGGCACATCGCCTTGCACAGCCGGGCGAACACGGTGTCCTGGTTGGCGGCGATCACCACCCACGAACCGTCGGCGCTGCGGTAGATGTTCGAGGGCGCGATGCCGTCGAGCCGGGTGCCCGACGGTCCACGCACCACTCCGCCGACATCATAGTCGGGAATGGTGGATTCCTGTACGGCCAAACATGATTCGGTCAATGCGACGTCGACCACCTGGCCGCGCCCGGTGACACTGCGCCGGTACAGCGCGGCCAGCGCGCCCTGCGCGCCGAACATGCCGGCCAGGCTGTCACCGAGCGAGAGCGCCAGGCGGGGCGGCGGCCCGCCGGGGAAACCGTTGAGGTGCCGCAGTCCGCTGGCCGCTTCGGCGACCGAGGCGTAGCCGGCCTTGGTGGCATCGGGTCCGGTCTGCCCGTAGCCCGACACCCGCACCAGGATGATCCCCGGATTGCGCTCGCTGAGGACGTCGTAGCCCAGGCTCCATTTTTCCAGCGTGCCGGGGCGAAAGTTCTCCACCACGATGTCGGATTTCTCGACAAGGTCGCAGAACAGCTCGCGCCCGCGGGGGTGGCGCAAGTCCAGGGTGATCGCCTTCTTGTTGCGCGCGTGCACCGTCCAGAAGACGTGTTGGCCGTCGAGTTCGGCCTGGCCCCAGGTGCGTAGCGGGTCCGGGGCTTTGGGCAGTTCCACCTTGATCACGTCGGCGCCCATGTCGGCGAGAAGTCGCCCGGCGAAGGGACCGGCGATCAGGGTGCCCAGTTCGAGCACCCGAATGCCGTCCAGGGGGCCGGTCACCGTCATTCGGCGCTCGCGAAGTCGTGCCGCACCAGCCAGTCGGTGACGATGGTGACGGCGGCCCGCAGCGCGTCGCGCTGGTCGGGTCCGGCGTAATAGTGTGTGGCGCCGGGGATTTCGTGCATTTCCTTGTCCTCATGTCCGATCGCCTGGAACAGCCTCCGGGTATGGCTGGGCGTGCAGGCGTCATCCGCAAGATTACCGATCACCAGCGCCGGGATCGCGATATCGGGCCCGCAGGCCACCGCGTCGCCGCGCGCGTCGTCATAGCTCCACTGCGACAGCCAGCCGCGCAGGGTGCAGAACCGGGCCAGTCCGACGGGGCTCATGTTCACCACCTGAGGATCCCCCAGATAGCAGGTGCCCGGGGCGCGTTCGTTGGGATCGACGGTCGGGTCCAGCCAGCGCGGGTCCGCCATGGTGCCGTGCACGACGAAGCCGAACTCGTCGTCGGGCCGCCCGGCTGCAGCCAGCTCGGCCAGCTTGTCCCTGACCCATGCGGTGATGCGGCGGTTGCGGTCGATCTGCGCCTGCCGGTAGCGATCCAGAAATTCTTGGCTGTAAGGCGGCTGATTGGGGTTGTCGGGGTTGTACAGGTCCAGTTCGGGATCGCGCTTGGTGGGGTCGGATTCGTCGAGGATGGATGCGTCCAGCCATTCGGTCAGCGTGCCGTGCCGGCTGATGTGCGCGGCGAGCAGCATGATGCCGTCGGCGGCGGGCAGGTCGAGTCTGGTGAGGTCGGGGCCGTCGCCGGTCGGGCTGGACGTGATGGTCGGATTCTGCGCCTGCTGCTGATAGAACACCGACAGCGACCCGCCGCCACTCCATCCGGCCAGCACCACCTTGGCGTAACCCAGCCGCTTTTTGGCGTCCTTGATGCACTCGCCGAGATCCTCGACCACCTTCTCCATCAGCAGCGCCGAGTCGGTGCCGCGGAAGCGGCTGTTGCAATAGATGACGTGATGGCCGGCGCGGGCCAGCGCGTTGATCATCGGCAGGTAGGCCCCGCCGCCGATGGGATGCATGAACACCAGCACGGTGTCCGACGGCTTGTCCTTCGGCTTGAGCAGGTAGCTCTCCAACACGGTGATCTCGGCCAGGCCGCCGTAGACGTCGCGGACCCCGGAATTGTTTTGAAACGCAACGAGATAGGGGATCCGGTCGTACTCGTGTTTCACAGCCGTTTTCATTGACGCCGCTCCTCATCACTTCGTTCTGCATCGTCGCCGGCGTGCCTCATGTCAGTGTTGTCCTAGGTCGTGGGCCAGTACTTCGGCCGACGGGGTCAGCCGCCGCCGGGTGTCGATGGCGATCACCTGCCAGTCGACGCGGGAGTAGTCGTCGAATTTGCGCCGCGCCCGTTCTCGGGCCTTTTCGGGTGCGCCGTGGTGAACCCCTTGTGGCGCATGCGAAATCAAGCCCGGCGGCATCGGGATGCCGTACAGCGAGCCGCCGTGGAAGAAGGCGATCTCGTCGTAGTCGACGTTGCGGTGATACCACGGGGTGCGTTCGGTGCCCGGAATCCCCTCGGCGGGCTTGGGCAGGAAGTTCATCACGTAGACGCCGGTGGCCTGCATGAAAAGGTGCACGGTCGGCGGCAGGTGCACGCTGTCGGAGGTGATCACGTTGTAGTCGGCGATGTTGAAGGTGAACGCGAAGTTGTCGCCACGCCAGCCCTCGACGTCCAGCGGATTGTGTTGGTAGAACAGCGTTGTCGGGCCGCCCTCATGGATGAGCCGGACCTCGAACTCGCCGTCGGTTGCGTCAGGGTCGGCCGGTGCCGGCTCCGGGATGACGACCTGCGACGGGTCGAACGGGAAGTGGCGGCCCAGCGCGCCCGGCGGCGGCACCCGGAACTCGTCGGTGGCCTCGATCATCAGCATGGTCGTCGCGCTGTCGGGGAGCTGGCGCCAGGTGCAGGACTTCGGGATGTACAGCCAGTCACCCTCCCGGTAGCGCAGCGGGCCGAATTCGGTCTCGGCCAGGCCGCTGCCCTGGTGAACGAAGCACAGCAGGTCGCCGTCGACATGACGGACGAAGAACGGCATCGGCTCGAGACGTCGGCTCAACAGGATTCGGCAGTCGTCGTTGCTGAACATCAGCAGCGGCCCACCGCCGGCTTCGGTGGCGTCGCTGGGCTTGAGCTCGCTGGACAGCACGTCGATGGGCCGCAGCGGCCCAACCGACCGATAGGCGGTGGGATCGTGGCGCCGGTAGAGATTGGCGGTGCGGCCGGTGAATCCGCCCCGGCCCAACTCGTCGTCCTTGAGGCCGTCGAGGTCGGCATGCAGGCGGCGCGGTGTTCGGCCTTTTCGCAGGTGCACAAAGGATTCCATGGACGGCTCCTCCGACGGGGGACCAGCTCGCTGCCGATCAGGAGTACAAAACTGAAAGTGACATTACTTTCTCTTTTTGGGCGACACAAGGGCCGTGGCGCGAGCGACAACGCCACTGACGGTCGACCCACCTGCGCCGAAACCACCGTGGCCAATGACCAGATGCGGCGCCTAACTGCGGACGCGCAGCACGACCTTTCCCTTGGCGCTGCGGTTCTCCAGGGAGGCGACCGCGGTGGCGGCCTGCTCCAGCGGGTAGGCCACCGGCTCGGGCGGGGCCAACTCCCCGGAGGTGAGCAACCGTTCGAGTCCGGCCCATTGCTCGGCCAGCGCGCCCGGATGCGTCCCGGCCCACGCGCCCCAGCCCACACCGACCACGTCAACATTGTTGAGTAGCAACCGATTTACCTTCACGGTGGGAATCTCACCGCCGGTGAACCCGACCACCAGCAGCCGCCCGCCGGGGGCCAGCGACCGCAGCGAATCGGTGAATCGGTCGCCGCCGACCGGGTCGACGACGATGTCGACGCCACGTCCGTGGGTCAACTCCTTGACCGCGTCCTTGAAACCGTCGGCCAGCACCACATCCGTCGCGCCGGCCGCCGTGGCGATGTCGGCCTTGTCCTGCGTGCTGACCACGGCGATGGTGCGTGACGCGCCCAGCGCCGGCGCCAGCCGCAGCGCCGAAGTTCCGATGCCGCCGGCCGCGCCGTGCACCAGAACCGTCTCGCCACGCTGCAGCCGACCCCGCACGGTCAGCGCGAAGTACACCGTCAAGTCGTTGAACAGCAGGCCGGCGCCCGCCTCGAAGCTCACATTGTCGGGCAGCTTGAACACCCGATCCGGAGCCAACACCGCGACCTCGGCCATGCCGCCGGACAGCATCGTCAGCCCGACGACCCGGTCGCCGGCGCTCACGTTCGCGCCCTCGGGTGCCGACCGGACCACGCCGGCGATCTCGGCGCCGAGCACGAACGGCAATTCCGGGCGGTACTGGTAGAGGCCGCGGGTGAGCAGGGCGTCCGGGAAGGCCACCCCGGCGGCGTGCACGTCGACGACGACCCCGTCGCCCGACGGTTCGTCGATGTCGGTCAGCTCGACCGCGTCCGGACCATCGAGTCGAGTCACCTGTACCGCGCGCATGCCACCAGAGCCTACTGGCCGCTCAGAAGCCGCCGGCCACCCGCACTACGGCCCGGCCGGAGAACTTGCCGGCGCGCACCTGGTCGATCACGCCGACGACATCTTTCACGTCGACGTCGCTGACCAGCGCGTCCAGGTGGCGTGGCCGCAACGAGTCGCCGAGCCGGGCCCACAATTCGCGGCGCGCGCCGATCGGCATCAGCACCGAGTCCATGCCCAGCAGTGCGACGCCACGCAGGATGAAGGGCAACACCGTGGTGTGCAGCGCCGGACCGCCGGTGAGGCCGCTGGCCGCCACGGCGCCGCCGTAGTCGACGGTGCTGAGCACGTCGGCCAGCGTCGCGCCGCCCACGCAGTCGACCCCGCCCGCCCAGCGTGCCTTGCCGAGCGGCCGCGGCTTGGCGTCGGGGTCGGCGGGCAGCCGCCCGATAACCTCCACCGCGCCAAGGTTTTTCAGCCGGTCGGCGGCCTCGGCCTTACCGGTGGAGGCGACCACCTGGTAGCCGGCGGCCGCCAGCAGGTCGACGCTGACCGAGCCGACTCCGCCGGTGGCCCCGGTGACGACGATGGGACCGGCATCCGGCGCGATGCCCCAGTCGATCAGGGCCTGCACGCTCATCGCGGCGGTGAAGCCCGCGGTCCCGATCGCGGCGCCCTCGTGTGGACTCAACGCGCCGAGCGCGACCACCTGGTCGGCCGGCAACCGCGCGTATTCGGCGTAGCCGCCGTGGTGGCCGGTGCCGATCGCGTACCCGTGGGCCAGCACCTGGTCACCGACCGCGAAGTCGGCCGACGTCGACTCCACCACCTCGCCGGTCAGGTCGATGCCCGGCACCACCGGGTAGTCGCGCACCACACCGCCTCCCGGCGTCAGCGCCAGGGCGTCTTTGTAGTTGACGCTGGAGTACAGGACCCGGACGGTCACATCGCCGGGCGGCAGATCATCCGGGCGAAGGGTTTCGACCGACGCGGTTACCCGGTCGCCATCTTGACGCGCGACGAGCGCGTGAAAAGTGTCCATGCCTTGACCTAACCTCACCGCAGAGCAAAGCGACACTGCCCGATTCCGCCGAGTGGCGTACCTGAGTTACTTGAGCTCGGACGAAGACAGTCCCAGCAGCCGGCGAGCGACCACCAACTGCTGGATCTGCTGCGTGCCCTCGAAGATGTCCAAGATCTTCGAGTCGCGCGCCCATTTCTCCAGCAGCGTCTGCTCGGAATAGCCTGTGGTGCCTGCCAATTCGACGGTCTTGAGCGTGACGTCGGTGGCCATCCGGCCGGCCTTCGCCTTGCTCATCGACGCTTCTTTGGAGTTGGGGATCTTGTTGTCGGCCTGCCATGCCGCCCGCAGCGACAGCAGGTAGGCGGCCTCCCAGTCGGCTTCCATCCGGATGAACTCGGCCGCGGCGGCGCTCTGGACGTGTGAGGGCTTATCGTAGGAGATCTCCACGCCTGCCTCGGTGAGGATCTTGCGAATCTCCTCCAGCGCGGCGCGGCCGACGCCGACCGCCATCGCCGCAACGATGGGCCGGGTGTTGTCGAAGGTCTCCATTACCCCGGAAAAGCCCTTGCCCACCTCGATTTCGGGGTTGCCGAGCAGGTTTTCCTTCGGGATGCGGGCATTGTCGAACCGGATGACCGCGGTGTCGGAACCCTTAATCCCGAGCTTGTGCTCGAGCCGCTCGACCGTGACACCGGGATGCTCACGCGGCACGACGAACGACTTGATCGCCGCGCGGCCCTGCGCCTTGTCGAGCGTCGCCCACACCACGATGTGGGTGGCGCGCGAGCCGGCCGTGACGAAGATTTTCTCGCCGTTGATCACGTACTCGTCGCCGTCCAGGGTGGCCGTCGTCGACACCGCCGCCGAGTCCGAGCCGAAGCCGGGTTCGGTGATGGCCATCGCCGCCCACACCTTGCCCAGTCGTTGCAGCTGTTCCTCGTTTGCGACGGCGGAGATCGCGGCGTTGCCCAGGCCCTGGTAGGGGACCGACAGCATCATCGCGAGATCGCCCCAGCTGGCTTCCAGGGTTTGCAGCAGCGCCGCCATGTTGGCGCCGTTGTGGTTCTTGTCGCGTTCTTCGTCCTCGCCGCCCAGCGCGTTGGCTCCGGCGAATTCGATTGACTCCGAGGCCCCTTCGAACAGGCTGAACAGGGTGTCGAGCTCGACGGGGTACGCGTGCTCTTTGAGGTCGTACTTGCGGGCGATCGGCCGCATCAACTCGGCGGCGCCCTGATGGGTCTTGGTCGTCACCGCTTGCATCTTGCGGGGAAGTTCCAGATTGATTGCCATGATTGAACTTTCACTCGAATGGGTTAACGACTTAGATGACGACGACGCCCTCGGCCACACCGATGGCCCGCAGGTCGCGGTACCAGCGTTCGACGGGGTGCTCTTTCGTGTAGCCGTGGCCGCCCAGCAGCTGGACGCCGTCCAGGCCGATCTGCATGCCCTTGTCCGCGCCGAGCCGCTTGGCCAGCGCCGCCTCGCGGACGAACGGCAGGCCTTGCTCGGCGCGCGCCGCGCCGCGCCAGGTGATCAGCCGCAGACCGTCCAATTCGATGGCGATGTTGGCGCACATGAAGGCCACCGCTTGCCGGTGGGCGATCGGCTCACCGAAGGCGTGGCGCTCCTTGACGTACGGGACGACGTAGTCGAGCACCGCGTGCGAGGTGCCGACGGTCAGCGCCGCCCAGCCGAGCCGGGACAGCGCGATCGCCTCGGAGTAGTCCTCGTCGGTGGCCTCGTCCTCGCCGAGCCGGGCGCTGCGCGGCACCGTCACCCCGGAGAGTTCGACGTGGCCCAGTGCCGCCGCGCGAATCCCCATACTCGGATCCGGTTTTACGCTAAGGCCTTTCGTCGAGGACTCGACGATGAACAGGGCCGGCTTGCCATCCAGCTGCGCGCCGACGATGAAGAGCTCGGCATCGGCCGCGGCCGGCACCAACGACTTCACCCCGTCGAGACGGTATCCGCTCGGGGTGCGCACCGCGGTGGTCTTGAGCCGGGTGGGGTCGAAGAGCGGTTGTGGCTCGGCGATGGCCACGCAGGCCTGCGGCACGTTCTCGCCGGCGAACTCGGGCAGGTAGGTGGCCTGCTGATCGGCGCTGCCCCAATGGGTCAGCGCGGAGGCCACGCCTCCCGGCGCCAGCAGCGGCAGCGCCAGGCCCATGTCGCCGTAGGCCAGCGCCTCGGCGACCAGCACGTTGGTCACGCTGGACCGGTGCGCGGCGATGCCGTCGAAGTCCTCGGGGATGTTGATCGCGGTGATGCCCAGCTCGGCGGCCTTGGCGATCAACTCGGGCGGGTAGGTGGCCGCCTCGTCGGCGTCGTGTGCGGCGGGCCGACCCGGCTCAAGTCCAGCGGCAAGGACTACTTCGATCTGACGCCGGACGACGAACAGAAGATGATCGTCGAGACCCTCGACGAGTTCGCCGAGGAAGTGCTGCGGCCCGCCGCACACGACGCCGACGAGGCGGCCACCTACCCGCCCGAGTTGATCGCCAAGGCCGCCGAGCTGGGCAT
>NZ_LZKY01000142.1:0-4568 GCF_001673055.1 Mycobacterium sp. 1245801.1 | reverse complement strand
GTGCGGCGTTCCGGTAATCCTCACCGCTGACCCCGATCGGGTCGATGCGCCCGAAGACGCGCGAGACGATGTCGTCCCAGCGCACCCGGTCGATGCGTGCGTCGATGCCGAAACGCGCCGCGCCCCGGATGGTCTGGGCTACCTCTGCGGCGTAGACGAACATCTTCGTCGGGATGCACCCGACGTTCAGGCAGGTGCCACCGAACGTGCCCTCTTCGCAGATCGCCACCCGCTTTTCGGCGAACCGGTCATCGAGAATGCTGTTGCCCGAACCGGTTCCGATGATCGCGACGTCGTAAGTCTCCAAGCCGTCACCCCTTTCGCAGCGATGCCGAGGCGTCGTTGTCGGCGCGCAGGTAGCCGTCCAGCCAGAGGTCCAGCTCCCGATAGGCGACTTCGCGTGGCCCCTGCAGCGACAAGAACACGTCGTGCTTGGCGTCGGGCACCGGAACTACGCTGCCGCGGTTGCCGATACAGCCGGCCCAGCGGGCGATCTGGGTGACGTCGAGGACCGCGTCGCCGCGCTGCATGGCCGCCGAATCGGTGCTTTCGTGCACACTGTGGTCCGAGCGCAGGATCAGGTTGGGCACACCGACGTCCAGGCCGCGATGCAGCCGGGCCTGGCCGCGGCGGATGGCGTGCAGCCAACCGAAGGTGATCGGGAAGCCGCCGACCGGTTTCCACTGCAGGTCGTAGTCGAACTCGCCGCCGTAGTCGCGGTGCAACGTGGTGCCGTAGCCACCCTCACCCGGCGAGCGGGCCACCCCCTTGGACCGCACCCGGGACAGGCCCGCGATCAGCGCCACCGTCACGGAATGCCGCAGGATCGGCGGCCCGGGCAACTCCAAGAACGGGCTGTTGAGCACCAGGCCGCGAACGGCCGCGTGGGCGGCCGGGTTTCGTCGGCGCAGCCGGTCCAGCCACAGCGACACGATGAGCCCACCCGCGGAATGCGCGTACACCAGCACCTGGCCGTGTTCTGCGACCGCGGCCAGCGCCTGGTCGAGTTCGGTCTGGTAGTTGGTGAGGTCGGTGATGAAGTGCGGCGTCTGGCCGTCGCGCCGCGACCGCCCACACTTGTGCAGGTCGAGCGCGTAGAAGGTGAAGCCACGGGCCGCGAAATGGTCGGCCAGTTCGGTGTGGAAGAAGTAGTCGGTGTAACCGTGCACCGCGAGCACCGCGCGCCCATCAGGCCGCCGGCCCGACTGCCGGGACTCGGGGCCGCGCCGTATCAGGGTCGCGACGATGTCACCCTCGCCGGCAGGATCGGACCCCAGGACGATGGTGCGCTGCCAATAACCGGGGAGGACATCGGGCACCCAGCCGGTCGCTTCGCCGGTCACCCCGCCAGTCGCCCCGCCTTTCACCAAGCCAGCTTAGAGCTTTTGCTGGCCACGGGGTGCCGCACGCCGTTCGCGGCGACATGGGCTCGGGATAACCTGAGGATCGGCCCAGCCAAGGGAAGGACCAGCAAGCCGGTGTCAGCGCTAGCCACAACCACGCGGACGGACGTCGTGCTGGTGGGCGCAGGCATCATGAGCGCGACGCTGGGAGCGTTGCTGCGCCGGCTGCAGCCGGACTGGTCGATGACCTTCGTGGAGCGCCTGGACGCCGTCGCCGCCGAGAGCAGCAGCCCCTGGAACAACGCCGGCACCGGGCATTCGGCGCTGTGCGAGCTGAACTACACGCCGCAGCGCGCCGACGGCTCGATCGACATCAGCAAAGCGGTGCGCATCAACGAGCAATTCCAGGTGACCCGCCAGTTCTGGGCCTACGCCGTCGAGAACGGCATCCTGACCGACCGAGGATTCCTCACCGCGATCCCGCACGCGAGCTTCGTGCGCGGCGCGCAGCGCGTCGACTACCTCCGGCGACGGCAACGGGCCCTGGCGCCCAACCCGCTGTTCGCCGGCATCGAATTGATCGAGGACTCCGGTGAGTTCGCCCGCCGGCTACCGTTCATGTCCGCCGGGCGCGACTTCTCCGAACCGACGGCGCTGAACTGGGCCGCCCACGGCACCGACGTCGACTTCGGCGCCCTGTCACGACAACTCGTCGGGTTCTGCGTGCGCGGCGGCGCGACCGCGTTGTTCGGTAACGAGGTCCGCAACCTGTCCCGCCAGCCCGACGGCACCTGGACGCTACTGGTCCGCAACCGGCGCACCGGCGAAAAGCACCGGCTGAACGCCAAATTCGTCTTCGTCGGGGCAGGCGGTGACGCGCTGCCGCTGTTGCAGAAGTCCGGCATCGGCGAGGTGAGAGGTTTCGCGGGATTCCCCATCGGCGGGCGGTTCCTGCGCGCCGACAACCCGGCGCTGACGGCCGCGCACCGCGCCAAGGTATACGGCGCGCCCGCGCCGGGCGCCCCGCCGCTGGGTGCGCTGCATCTCGACCTGCGCTATGTCAACGGCAAGCCGTGGCTGGTGTTCGGCCCGTACGCCGGCTGGTCGCCGAAGTTCTTGAAACACGGCCACTTCACCGATCTGCCCCGTTCGGTCAAGCCGAACAACCTGGCCTCCCTGGTCGGCGTCGGCATCACGCAGCTGACGCTGGTCAGGTACCTGGTCGGCCAGCTGCGGCTGTCCGTCCCGGACCGGCTGCGCATGCTGCGCGAATTCGCCCCCAGCGCGCAGGGTTCGGATTGGGAGCCGACGGTGGCCGGTCAGCGGGTGCAGGTGATTCGGCGGGACAAACGCAAGGGCGGGATGCTCGACTTCGACACCACGGTGGTGGGTGCGGCCGACGGAAGCATCGCGGGCCTGCTCGGCGGCTCTCCGGGGGCGTCGACCGCCGTGCCGATCATGCTCGGTGTGCTGGAACGCTGTTTTGCCACCCGCTTTCAGTCGTGGCTGCCCGCGCTCAAAGAGATGGTCCCGTCGCTGGGGGCGACGCTGTCGGATGAGCCGGCGCTGTACGACGAAGTCTTTTCCTGGGGAACGCGGGTTTTGGGGTTGAGCGATGCGGGCGTAGGTCCCGCAAGCGATGAGGAGGAGCGGCGCCAGTGACAGAAGCACTGCGACGTATTTGGGCCAAAGATCTTGACGCTCAAACACTTTACGAGTTACTCAAGCTGAGGGTGGAGGTATTCGTCGTCGAACAGGCGATCCCGTATCCGGAACTGGACGGGCGGGACCTGCTGGCCGAAACCCGGCACTTCTGGCTGGAAACGCCGGACGGCGAGGTGATCTCCACCCTGCGGCTGATGGAGGAGCACGCCGGGGGTGAAAAGGCGTTCCGGATCGGGCGACTGTGTACAAAACGCAATGCGCGCGGTCAGGGCCACACCACCCGGCTGCTGCGCGCGGCGCTGGCCGAGGTGGGCGACTACCCGTGCCGGATCAACGCGCAGACGTATCTGGCGGAGATGTACGCCCAGCACGGATTCGTGCGCGACGGCGACGATTTCCTTGACGACGGCGTTCCGCATGTGCCCATGCTGCGGCCCGGTTCGGGATTGGCGGCAAAACGGTGAAGCCCTACCCGTTCAGCGCGATCGTCGGGCACGATCAGCTGCGCCTGGCGCTCTTGCTGTGCGCCGTGCGCCCGGAGATCGGCGGCGCGCTGATCCGCGGCGAGAAGGGCACCGCCAAGTCGACGGCCGTGCGCGGCCTCGCGGCATTGCTGTCCGACGCCACCGGCAGCGACGCCGGGCTGGTCGAAATGCCGCTCGGGGCAACCGAAGACCGCGTGATCGGCTCGCTGGATCTGCAGCGGGTGCTGCGCGACGGCGAGCACGCGTTCTCGCCGGGCCTGCTGGCCCGGGCACACGGCGGGGTGCTGTACGTCGACGAGGTCAACCTGCTGCATGACCACCTGGTCGATGTGCTCCTCGACGCCGCGGCGATGGGCCGGGTGCACATCGAACGCGACGGCATCTCCCACTCGCATGAGGCCCGGTTCGTGTTGATCGGCACCATGAATCCTGAAGAGGGCGAACTGCGTCCGCAACTGCTGGATCGGTTCGGGCTCACCGTCGACGTCCACGCCTCGCGCGACGTCGACGTGCGGGTGCAGGTCATCCGGCAGCGGATGGCCTACGAGGCCGACCCGGAGGGTTTCGCCGCGCGCTACGCCGACGCCGATGCCGAGCTGGCCCGGCGCATCGCCGCGGCGCGCGCGCTCGTCGGCGATGTGGTGTTGCCCGACAACGAATTACGGCGCATCGCGGCGCTGTGCGCGGCGTTCGACGTCGACGGGATGCGCGCCGATCTGGTGGTGGCCCGCACCGCCGTCGCGCATGCGGCCTGGCGCGGCGCGGACACCGTCGCGGAATCCGACATCCGGGTGGCCGCCGAACTGGCGTTGCCGCATCGGCGCCGCCGCGACCCGTTCGACGACCCGGGCATCGACCGCGACCAGCTGGATGAGGCCCTGGCGCGGGTGGGAAAGGTTTTCGACGGCGGCGCACTGGGTCTGGTCTTCGGCGGGGCCGGCTTGCCGTCCCGTGCCGAGTTCTGTTGCGACGCAGTTTCTTCCGCGTCGGTGGACTGACCACCGCCGGGCCGGATCCGTTGGGCCGCACCCGGATCGCGGCGGCGAGGCTGGTCGCCGAGGGCGTGGTCGCCGTG